>VGCQ01000088.1 GCA_016870055.1 Alphaproteobacteria bacterium
CGGCGATTGAGCGCAGCTCGGGAATGAGCTTGCTGGCGTGCTCGGGCAGCTCCTCGGTGGCGATGATGTGGCTCGCCACCGGCACGACGCGCCGCTTCAGCCGCGGCGTCAGATCGCCGGTGTAGCCGTTGGTCGCGACCACGACTTCCTTGGCCTCGATCGGGCCCTTTGCCGTCAGCACGCGCCAGCCGTTGGTCACCTTCTCGGTGCGCTCGGCCTCGACGTTGGCGCACAGCACGGCGCCGGCGCGGTCCGCCGCCTCGAGCAGGCCCTTGTAGTAGAGGGCGGGATGCAGGTGACCCGAGCGGCGGGCGTACATGCCGCCGAAATAGTAGTCCGAGGCGATGAACTCGCGCTGCCGCTCGCGCGGCACCATCTCGGCGCCGACATCGGCGTACTTGTTGAACATGTCGACCTTGGCCGCCTGCTCGGCATAGTGCCTGGGCGTCCAGGCGCCGACGAAACGGCCTTTCTTGATGACGCCGCACTCGATGTTCTCGCGGGCGATGATGTCCTCGAGGACGCTGAGCGAATCGGCGCCGGCGCCCAGGAACGCCGCCTTCTTGGCCTCGAACTCGTCGGCCGCCTGGCTCTTGCCGCCCAGCCCCTTGCCCATGTTGACGCCGCCCGAGATCATGCCGCCGTTGCGCGTCGAGGCGCCGACGCCGAAATCGCCGCGCTCCAGCACCACCGCACCGACGCCGTTGCGCCGCAGCTCAAGCGCGGTCGCCAGCCCGCCGTAGCCCGCGCCCACGATCACCACGTCGGTCTTGGCCGGCGGATCCTGCGACAGCGCGTTGTTGGGCCGCCACGCCTCCCACCACCACGGCGCGGCCTTGAAGTCGGGATGGAAGATGTCGGTGCGCATCGCTCAGGCCGCTCGTTTGGAGGTGACGGGCGCGATCTTCGACAGCCTGACGCCAAGACGTAGCCGCGCCATCCAAAGATCGCACTTCTCCTGCATGTGCAGGAACAGCTCGGGCCGGCCACCGGTGAGCTGAGCGAAGCGCAGCGCCATGTCGGCCGACACCGCGCTGCGGCCGCGCAGCACGGCGTGCAGCGCCTGGCGGCTCACCCCCATGCGACGGGCCGCCTCCGTCACCGAAAGACGCACGTGCTCCTTGATGATTTCCCGCATCAACTCTCCCGGATGCGTCGGCGCCCGTGCCGGCCGGCGAGCAGATAATTCGGTCATATTCACTCCTGAGCTAGTGATACTGTTCCAAGTCCACTCTCGCGGCCGTGCCATCGGACCATTCGAACGTAATGCACCACGGTCTGTTGACGTGGATCGTGTAGCGCTGCGGCTTGCCATGGAGAGCGTGAAAGTCGAACCCTGGTTGCCGCAGCTCCTCTAAGACGGTTGCGGCGTGCAGTGCGTCGAGCCGAACGATGATGCGTCGCTGTAAAGCCGGAGCGACCTTGGATGATCGCCCGGACTCGAACAGCTCCTTCAATCCCCTGTGGCTAAAGCTGCCGATCACTATGTCCGACTGTAAAGTTCAACTTTACAGTCGGCAAGCCTAAAAGTCCGTCACCTTGCCGTTGAACTGCCAATCGCCGTAGCGCGTGGGCTCGGGGCCGGGCGGGCCCCCAATCTCGATAATCTTCTCCTCGACCTTCTTGGGCTGCGGCGGCGGGGTGGGCTTGGGCGGCTCGGTATTGGCCGTCTCGGCGGTGGGTTTCTTGGGCTCGGTCATGGCGGCATGATGCCGGTCCCTGCCTTGATTCGCCACAGTTGGAAACCATCTTTGCCGCCATGAACTACTTTCGTACCGCCCTGCTCCTGGCCGTCCTGACCGGCTTCTTCCTGGTCGTCGGCTACCTTCTGGGTGGCCAGTCCGGCCTCGTCCTGGCGCTGATCGTGGCGCTCGGCATGAACCTGTTCGCCTACTGGAACAGCGACAAGATGGTGCTGCGCATGAGCAATGCCCAGGAGGTCGGGCCGAACGAAGCGCCCGAGCTCTATGGCATCGTGCAGACCTTGGCCCAGCGCGCCGGCCTGCCGATGCCGCGCGTCTACATCATCGACGAGGAGCAGCCCAACGCCTTCGCCACCGGCCGCGATCCCGAGCATGCCGCGGTGGCGGCGACCACCGGCTTGTTGCGCCATCTCAGCCGCGAGGAGATCACCGGCGTCATGGCGCACGAGCTCGGCCATGTGCGCCATCGCGACACGCTGATCATGACCATCGCCGCCACGCTGTCGGGCGCCATCGGCATGCTCGCCTCGTTCGGCGGCATGATGGGCGGCGGCCGCGACGAGAACGGCCGGCCGCTGATGAACCCGATCCTGGGCATCGCCATGATGATCCTGGCGCCGCTCGCCGCCGCGCTGGTGCAGATGGCGATCAGCCGCAGCCGCGAGTACGAGGCCGATCGTCTGGGCGCCGAGCTGACCGGCCAGCCGCTGTGGCTCGCTTCGGCGCTGGCGCGCCTGCACGCCGGCACGCAGCAGATCCCCAATCAGGCGGCCGAGGCCAACCCGGCGACGGCGCATCTCTACATCGCCAACCCATTGTCGGCCGGCGGCCTCGCGGGACTGTTCTCGACCCATCCGCCGATGGAGGAGCGCATCGCGCGGCTCGAGGCGATGGCGGGACGGATGCCGGGCCGTCCGCACATGTCGGACAACGGCCCATGGGCCCAGCCCGCCTCGCAGGCGCCGCGCCGTGGGCCGTGGGGCTGACGGCCCTGGGTTGTCTTCTCCTTGGCCGCTCGCCGGCCTTGAAACGGCTCAAGCCTTCTCGATGATCTTCCAGAAGGAATCCTTCTTCACCACCTTGTCTCCACGGAAGGTGTAGAAGTCGCAGCCGCGCGCCCGGATGCGTTCGCCGGTCTTGGTCGTGCCCGACACTGTCCACTGTGAGATGCCCATGTCGCCGTCGACATAGTGGCTGTCATCGCTGTAGTGAACGTCGGGCAGGCCTTCGAAGCGGGCAGCGAGCCCATCCCGCACGGCCTTGGCGCCGACATAGCGGCGACCCCACGGATCGGGTCCGCGCGGCATCTCCAGCACGGCATCGTCGGCAAAGAAGCCCATGATACGATCGAGGTCGTGGTCGTTGAAGGCCTGACACAAGGCTTTCAGGGTGGCGACGCTGACGCTCATGCTAGTTTCTCTTCTTGGCGGGTTCCGTGAAGGGCAGCGATTCGGTCTGATCTCGCGGCAGTGGCGGCTCCTCGCCGAGATCGACGTCGAGGATGCGCTGGCCGCGCTTGGTGATGCGCTCGGCCGAGATGTCGATCTCGCGCAAATCCTTCTCGGTCTGGCCGAAATGCGTCTTCAGCCGGTCGACGCGCTCGTCCAGGCGCTTCACGTCCTCGAGCAGGAGCCCGACCGTCTTCTGGATCTCGCCGGCTTGCTCGCGCATGCGCACGTCCTTCAGGACGGCGCGCACGGTGTTGAGCGTGGCCATCAGCGTGGTCGGCGACACGATCCAGACGCGGGCGCGGTAGCTCTCCTCGACCAGGCCGGTGAAGTTGGCGTGCAGCTCGGCATAGACGGCTTCGGAAGGCAGGAACATCAGCGCCGATTCGGCGGTCTCGCCGGTCACGATGTATTTGTCGCGGATGTCGGCGATGTGCTTGCGGATCGCCAGTTGAAAAGCGCGTTGCGCGATTTGCAGGCCGGCCGCGTCGCCCGCCGCCACGGCGCGCAGCGCGCTGTAGCTTTCCAGCGGGAACTTGGCGTCGATGGCGATGGGGCCGGGCGGGTTGGGCAGCTTCAGCAGGCAGTCGACGCGCAGGCCCGACGCCAGCGTGAACTGGAATTCGTAGGCCTGCGGCGGCAGGGCGCTTTGCACCAGGTCGTTCAACTGCACTTCGCCGAAGGCGCCGCGCGCCTGCTTGTTGGAAAGCACCTCCTGCAGGCCGACCACCTGGGTCGACAGCTCGCCGATCTTGCGTTGCGCCTCGTCGATGCGCGCCAGCCGCTCGCGCAAGTCGGTGACGATCTGGCCGGTCGCCTTCTCGGTGCGGTCGAGGCGTTCGTCGACCACCTTGCTGAGCGCCTGCTCCTGTTCGCGCAGCGAGCGCTCGACGCGCTGCACGGTCTCGGCTTGCTGGCTGAGCGCCAGGGCGAGCTGCTGGCGCACCAACTCGGCCTCGCGCCCGCCGCTTTGGCGCATCAGCAGGACGGCGACGGCCACTCCCAGCAGCGCGGCGATGATCAGGAGGAGGATCGTCAAAACATCCATTGCCAGCCCTTATAAGGCCTCGGCTCGACAAGCGCACGGACGGCGGCTAATCCATCAACAAATGCCGCCAAAACACGATCCCGACGTCTGGCTGTTCGATCTCGACAACACGCTCTATCCGGCGCGCTGCAACCTGTTCGCCCAGGTCGACGTGCGCATCAACCGCTACATCGCCGACTGGCTGAAGGTCGATCTCGAAGAGGCGCGGCGCGTGCAAAAGCAGTACTGGCGCGACCACGGCACCTCGATGCGCGGCATGATGAGCCTGCACGGCGTCGATCCGCGGCACTATCTCGACTACGTGCACGACATCGACTACTCGCCGGTCGAGCCCGACCCCGGGCTCGACGCTTCGCTGGCCGCCCTGCCCGGCCGCAAGATCATCTTCACCGCGGGCGACGTGGCGCATGCCGAGCGCGTCATGGAACGGCTGGGCGTGGCGCATCGTTTCGAGGCGATCTTCGACATCGTGGCGGGCGAGTATTGGCCCAAGCCGCATCGCCAGATCTACGACAAGCTGGTCGTCAAGCACGGCGTCGATCCGGCGCGCGCAGCGATGGCCGACGACATCGCGATCAACCTGAAACCCGCCGCCGACATGGGCATGCGCACGGTGTGGATCCGCACCGAGGAGAGCGTCAAGCGCGCCGCCGACCTCGATCTCGGCCATATCCATCACCAGACCGACGATCTCGCGACCTGGCTCGCCGACTGGGTCACCGAAAGGAATCTCAAGACGTGAAGATGCTGATTTTGGGCGCCGGCGCGGTCGGCGGCTACTGGGGCGCGCGGCTGACCCGCGCCGGCGTCGATGTGGCCTTCCTGTTGCGCGAGAAACGCGCGGCGCAGGTGAAGGCCGACGGCTTGGTGGTGAAGAGTCCCAAGGGCGACTTCACCGTATCGCCGAAGGTCGTGACCGAGGGCGGCGTGGGCGGGCCCTACGATGTCGTCGTCCTGGCCTGCAAGGGCTACGACCTCGAGTCGGCGATCGAAGCGGTTGCGCCCGCGGTCGGGCCCGACAGCACGATCGTGCCCATGCTGAACGGCCACGGCCATTTCGCCGTGCTCGACGAACGCTTCGGCGCGGCGCGCGTCGCCGGCGGGCTGGCGCGCATCTCCGGCATGCTGGGGCCCGACGGCGAGATCCTGCACAGCGGCGCGTCCGGCGTGTCGTTCGGCGAGCGCGATGGCAAGGCGCCGCGCCAGGCGCTGGTCGAGCTCGACGCCGCCTGCAAGCAGGCCGGCATCGACGGCGGCCTTCATCCCGACATCAACCAGGATCTCTGGGACAAGTGGGTGATGCTGGGCGCCATCGCCTCGATGTGCGCGGCCATGCGCGGCACGGTGGGCGACATCGTGGCGACCGATGACGGCGCTGCCTTGATGCGCGAGACGCTGGAGGAATGCCGCGCCGTCGCCGCCCATGCCGGCCATGCGCCGAGCGACAAGGTGCTGGCCGGCATCCAGGCCGGGCTGACCCAGCCGGGCTCGAAGGCGGTCGCCTCGATCCTGGGCGACATGGAGAAGGGCGGCGCGGTCGAGGCACGCCACATCGTGGGCGACATGCTGGCGCGCGCCCGCGCCGCCGGGCTCGCCGCGCCCAACCTGCGCTTCGCCTATGCCCATCTGCAGGCCTACGAGGCGCGGCGCGCCAGAGGAGCATTGAAATGAAGATCCTGATCCTCGGCGCCGGCGCGATCGGCGGCTATGTCGGCGGCCGCCTGCAGCAGAGCGGCGCCGATGTGACCTTCCTGGTGCGGCCGGCGCGCCAGCAGGCGCTACAGCGCGACGGCCTCGTCATCAAGAGCAAGAAAGGCGACGCCGTCCTGAAGGTGAAGAGCGCGCTCGGCGGCAACGAAGGCGGTCCCTACGATATCGTGCTGCTGACCTGCAAAGCCTACGATCTAGATTCGGCATTGGATGCCATCGCACCCGCGGTCGGCGCCGGCACCACGGTGGTGCCGCTCTTGAACGGCATGAACCATATCGACCGGCTGGTCGCGCGCTTCGGCGCCGACAAGGTCGTGGGCGGCCTCGCCCGCGTCGGCGTGGCGCTGTCGCCCGACGGTGCCGTCCTGCACACCAGCCCATTCGCTGCCATCTCGTTCGGCGAGCGCGACGGTAGCGCACCGCGGCCCGCCCTGGTCGCGCTCGACGCCGCGGTCAAGAAGGCCGGGTTGGACGGCGGCCTGCACGGCAACATCGTGCAGGATCTGTGGGACAAATGGATCATGCTCTGCACGCTCGCCGCGACCTGTTGCCTGATGCGCGGCACCTCGGGCGACATCCTGGAAGCCGACGAGGGCCAGGCGATCGTGCTGGAGGCGGTCGACGAGTGCCGCAAGGTCGCCGCCGCCGCCGGTTGCGACCCCGGCGAGAAGGGCATGGCGAATGTGCGCTCCTATCTCACCCAGAAGGGCTCGCGCTTCGCCGCCTCCATGCTGCACGATCTCGAGAAGGGCGGCATGGTCGAGGCCGACCATGTCGTGGGCGACATGATCGCCCGCGCGAAGAAGGCCGGCGTCGCCACGCCCACCCTGCGCATCGCCTATGCTCACCTGCAGGTCTACCTGGCCCGCCGCGCCCGCGGCGGCATCGGCAAGCCCGCGATGTAGGCGTGAATAACTCCTCTCCAGAGAAGCTGGGGAGGGAGTTGCCGACTTGAACAGCAGGCCAACGCGCCCCATTTCTTGACGGTCGGCCCTTGCTGCGCCCGCCGGCCGGGCGCAGGCTCGGTTGCCGCCGAAGTTTCAGTTCCTGTCTCGACCATCGTTCCCGTGTGCCTCGAGGAGAGCACCATGCGCGACGTCGTTCGACCCCGTTCGGTTGCCAAGATCGTCGTCAGCACCGCTGACTACGAGCGGCTGACCGACCTCGCGACCGCTTCGCTCGAGCGGCAGCCCGAGGTGGCGCGCGAGCTGCTGTCGGAGATGGATCGTGCGCGTGTGGTCGAGGCGGGTGAGGTGCCGGCCGATGTGGTGCGCATGGGCTCGACCGTGACCTTCAAGGCCGATGACGGCCGCAAGCGCACGCTCACCCTGGTCTATCCCGCCGACGAGAGCCTCGACCAGCACCGCATCTCGGTGATGACGCCGGTCGGCGCCGCGCTGATCGGGCTGGCCGAAGGCCAGTCGATCGCCTGGACGGCGCGCGACGGCCGCCGGCATGAGCTCACGGTGACGAAGGTGAAGAACTGAGCATCCGATGCGCCGCTTTTGACGGCATGGGAGATTGGCGGGTTGTCTACGTCGGATAGTCAGCAAATTTCTGCCTTGGAAACCGATATCAACTCGCATTCTGCGGGACTATTGCCGCCGCGGCCCTCCCTGCCGGAGCGAACACACTCTCGATGTCGAGGCCGAGGGCCGTGCGAAGGCCACGCCGCCCCGTCGGGGTGACCTCAATGGCGCGGCTGCCATCGTGGCGGGCTATCCAGCCCTTGTCGAAGGCGGCGCGGCAAAGGCGGGCGCCGATCGTCCCGGCGATGTGGTAGCGGCGTTCGCTCCAGTCGAGACACGGGCGGCAGAACACGCGCTTGGCCGATCGTGCCGGCCTGTCGCCGAACAGCGTGGCGAAGAAGTCGATGCCGATGCCTGTCACCAGGCCGCCGTCGTCGGACAGCTCGACGAAGCCCTGCGCCACCAGCGCGTCGGCGAGCGCCACACCCAATCGTCCGGCAAGATGGTCGTAGCAGGTCCGCGCCATCCTGAGCGCCTCGTCGTCCGCCGATTTCGGCCGATAGCGCGGCGGCGTGTCGATCGCAGCCACGGCGATGATGCTTTCCAGCATCGAGGCCACACGGGGCGACTCGATGCGAAAATACTTGAAGCGGCCCTGCACGGTCGAACGGATCAAGCCCGCGCCTTCGAGCCGTGCCAGATGTTCCGACATAGTGGATTTGCCGACCCGCGCGGCGGCCGCCAGTTCGGTCGCAGTCAACGCTTGTCCACCCATCAGGACGGCCAGCGCCGAGGCCCGGGCAGTGTCGCCGACCAGCGCGGCGACTTCGACGAGGTTTGCGGCGGCGACCATGGACCATTGTCGAGAAGATGGCTGCGGCCGGCAAGCGCGCCGGGTTCGGCCGTGGCCGAACCGTCGAGGCGACGGAATTGTGTACGGTCGACGCACACCACCGCCGGAGGCGTTCGATGACCAAGAAGATCGTTCGGGTCGAGCCGTTCGCGACCTATGCCGAGAAAAGAAACGTGCCCGTCAGCTCGGTCGTCGTGCACGATGGTCTGGTCTACGTCTCGCAGATACCACCCTACGATCCCGTGACAGGCGAGATTCGCCGCGTCGAGGTACGCGATCAGATGGATATCGTGCTGGCCCAGATGCAGAAATGCGTCGAGGCGGCAGGTTCGTCACTCGACCGGGTCGTGCAGTGCTCGGTCTATGCCAACGATCCAGCCCACTTCGCGGCGATCAACGAAGTCTACGGCCGCTACTTCCCGGTCGATCCGCCGTCCCGCCGCCTGATCTTCGTCTCGGGCTGGCACGGTCCGTTCGATGTCGAAGTCGACTGCATCGCCGCCTTGCCGTAGCGGCTACTGCGCCGCCAGCAACGTATGGCCGCCCTGCGAGGGGTTGAAGCGGTCGAGCACGTGGCCCGGACCCATGGCGTGGCGCACGTAGGTCTTGCCGTCGAAGGTCCGCACGCCGTTGCAGAACACGCCATGCACGCCTGTGGGCCGGCGGATGGTACGCCGGCCGCCGCCCGGCAGGTCGGCGACGCGCTCGGCCGGGCTCACACCCACGGTCGCCGGGTCGAACAGCAGCATGTCCGCCTGGGCACCGACCGCGAGCCGGCCGCGATTCTGGATGCCGTAGAGATCGGCAGGATGGCTGGTCAGCCGGCGCACGCCCTCGGCCAGCGAGAAGTCGCCGCGCTCGCGCACCCAGCGCGCCAGGAAATGCAGGCCGAAGCCCGCATCGCACATATAAATAAGGTGGGCGCCGGCGTCCGACAGCGCCACCACGCCCGCCTCGTGCTTGAGCAGTCGCGCCACACCGTCGTCGCCGACATTGAGGAAGCAGCCGAGGAAGGCGGTCTCAAGATTCTCGTCGAGCGCCAGGTCGAGCATGACGTCGAGCGGATCGCGGCTTTCGCTCTTGGCGATCTCGGCGGCGGTACGGTTGGTGTACTTGGCGTTCGCGGGCTTGTAGGTCACCGCCACCATCACGCGGTCCCAGTTGCCCTGGAAGATCATGCCGGGCCTGGGATTCTTGGCATTGTCGCGGAACTTGGCGCGCCACGACGGATCGCGGAACACCGTCTTCAGCTGCTCGGGCGTGAAAGCCTTGATCGGGTCGAACGCGGCATGGCTGTAGAACGGGTAGGCGTTGGCCATGGTGAAGTCGAACGACAAAGGCTGGCAGGGGATCTGAATGTAGAGGCCGTTGCCGCGGCGGATGGCAGCGGCGCACTCGTCGAAGATCTTGATCGAACGCTGCGGCTCCTGCTCGTTGTACATCGCCATGCCGGTGCCCTGGAAGAACGGGCGGCCGTACTTGGCGGCCATCGGCTCCAACTCCTGCGGCGCCTTCACACCCGAGGCGATGGCGACGACGCCCTTGCCGCGCGGCCCCATGGCGCCGACCAGCGCGTCGAGCTCGGCCATCGGCGCGATGGTCGACGGCATGGGCACGCCGCCATAGCCCGAATGGTTCAACGAATAGGACGCGCCGAGCCCGATCGCGCCGTGGGCCATGGCGTCGGCGACCAGCGCCTTCATCTTCGCCAGCTCCTCGGCCGTCGCCTCTTTGCGTTGCGAAGCATCCTCGCCCATCACCGCCGTGCGGATCGTCGAATGGCCGGCCAGGACGGCGAGGTTGGCGTAGGCGCCCTTGGCCCGCAGCATCGCCATGTACTGGCCGAAACTCTCGAAGTCCCAGGCGATGCCCTGGCGCAGGGCGTCGAGGTCCATGCCCTCGACCACCGACAGGTTGCGGATCACCAGGTCGCGCACCGCGGGCGGCGCCGGCACGATGCCGAAGCCGCAATTGCCGATCACCGCCGTGGTGACGCCGAGCGACGGCGAGGGCGACAGGGTGGCGTCCCAGGTGACCTGGGCGTCGTAATGGGTGTGCACGTCGACGATGCCGGGCGCCAGCACCAGCCCGTCGGCATCGACCGTCTCGCGGCCCTTGCCCTCGATCTCGCCGATCGCCGCGATCTTGCCGTCCTTGACCGCAAGATCGGCGCGCCGGGGCTCGTTGCCCAGACCGTCGACCAGTGTGGCGCCGCGGATGACGAGATCGGCCATGACTACCTCCGTCGATTCAACGCGCCATAAGCGGCGAGCGCGGCGTGATTCACCAGGTCGCTCACCGTGGCGCCCATTTGCACGACCTGCATGGGTTTCTGCAGGCCGTCGATCACCGGACCTATCACCGTCACGCCGCCCAGTCGCTGCATCAGGCGCGAGGAGATGTGCGCCGAATGCAGGCCGGGCATGACCAGCACGTTGGCCGGACCGGTCAGCCGGCAGAACGGATAGGTCTCGCGCAACAGCTCGTAGTCGAGCGCCATGTCGGCCTGCATCTCGCCGTCGTACTCGAAGTCGACCTTCTCCGAATCGAGCAGCCGGATCGCCTTGCGGATGCGGTCGATGCGCTCGATCTCGCGGCTGCCGAAATTGGAGAACGACATGAAGGCCACGCGCGGCTCGTGGCCCATGGTGCGGGCGTTGCGCACCATCTGCTTGGCGATGGTGGCGAGTTGCTCGGGAGACGGCGTCTCGTTGACCGAGGTGTCGGCCAGGAACACCGTGCCGTGCCGCGCCACCACGATCGAGTAGCCGATCGGCACCTTGTCGGGCTCGGCGTCGATCACCCGCTTGATGTCGCCGTAGCATTCGGGGAAGCGCCGCGTGATGCCGGTCACCATGCCGGCGGCGTCGCCCATCGCCACCATGCAGGCGCCGAACACGTTGCGGCCCTGGTTGACCAGGCGCTGCACGTCGCGGCGCAGGAAGCCGTCGCGCTGCAGGCGCTTGTAGACATAGTCGGTGTAGGTCTGGTTGCGCGTCGACAGCCGCGCATTGTGGATCTCCATGCCGGTCGTGTCGGTGATGCCCAACCCCCTCATGGTCTCGCGCACCTGCTCCTCGCGGCCGATCAGGATCGGTGTGCCGTAGCCGTTGTCGCGGAACACCACGGCGGCGCGGATGGTGCGCTCCTCCTCGCCCTCGGCGAACACGATGCGCTGCGGGTTGGCTTTGACCTGCTCGAACAGGCTCTGCAGCCAGTGGCTGGTCGGATCGAGGCGGCCGGCGAGCTGGCGGCGGTACTCGGCCATGTCGGGGATCTTGTGCCGCGCCACGCCGGAATCCATTGCCGCCTGCGCCACCGCCGCCGAGACATGCGAGATCAGCCGCGGATCGAACGGCACCGGCACGATGTAGTCGGGCCCGTAGCGCAGCCGGCGGCCGGAATAGGCGCGATCGACCTCGTCGGGCACGTCCTCGCGCGCGAGCTTGGCCAACGCCTCGGCCGCCGCCACCTTCATCTCCTCGTTGATGGTGCGGGCCCGCACGTCGAGCGCGCCGCGGAAGATGTAGGGAAAGCCCAGCACGTTGTTGATCTGGTTGGGATAGTCCGAGCGGCCGGTGGCGACGATGGCGTCCTTGCGCGCCGCCCGCACGTCCTCCGGCGTGATCTCGGGATCGGGATTGGCCATGGCGAAGATGATCGGCTTGGCGGCCATCGACTGGACCATCTTCTTGGTCACCGCGCCCTTGACCGACAGGCCGAAGAACACGTCGGCGCCTTCCATCGCCTCGGCCAGCGTGCGCGCCTTGGTGCGCACGGCGTGTGCGCTCTTCCACTGGTTCATGCCCTCCGTGCGGCCCTGCCACAGCACGCCCTTGGTGTCGCACAGGATGGCGTTCTCGTGCGGCATGCCCATCGCCTTTACGAGCTCGATGCAGGCGATCGAGGCGGCGCCCGCGCCGTTGACCACCATCTTGATGTCCTTGATCGAGCGGCCGGTGAGGTGCAGGGCGTTGATCAGCCCGGCCGCAGACACGATCGCCGTGCCGTGCTGGTCGTCGTGGAAGATCGGGATGTCCATCGCTTCGCGCAGGCGCTGCTCGATGATGAAGCACTCCGGCGCCTTGATGTCCTCGAGGTTGATGCCGCCGAAGGTCGGCCCGAGGAAGCGCACGCAATTCACGAACTCGTCGACATCCTTGGTGCCGACCTCGAGGTCGATGCAGTCGACGTCGGCGAAGCGCTTGAAGAGGACCGCCTTGCCCTCCATCACCGGCTTGCTCGCCAGCGCGCCGATGTCGCCCAGGCCGAGCACTGCGGTGCCGTTGGAGATCACCGCCACCAGATTGCCGCGCGCCGTGTAGTCGTAGGCGGTGTTGGCGTCCTTGGCGATCTCCAGGCAGGGTGCCGCCACGCCCGGCGAATAGGCCAGCGCCAGGTCGCGCTGCGTCACCAGGGGCTTGGTGGCGATGATCTCGATCTTGCCCGGCCGGCCGGTGCGATGCATGACCAGCGAATCGCCGTCGAGATCGCCCATCTCGTTGCTGACCATCGCCTCCGACCCGCTCGACGCCATTCCTACTCTCCTGGTTGAACGGTCATTTTGGCGGCATTCCCGCGGGCAATCCACCGCCCCCGGCCGCCGCCGCAGTCGTCCACATGGGCCGCCCGAGCCGCTATGCTAGACCCGTCGGCAGCCCCAGGACCTTTACGTGCCGGACACCAGCCCGCCCGCCATTCCCGCCGATGCTACGCCCATGATGCGCCAATACCTGGCGATCAAGGCGGCGCATCCCGGGCATCTGGTGTTCTACCGCATGGGCGATTTCTACGAGCTGTTCTTCGACGATGCGGTGCAGGCCTCGGCGGCGCTCGACATCGCGCTGACCAAGCGCGGCCAGCATTTGGGCGAAGACATCAAGATGTGCGGCGTGCCGGTGCACAGCCACGAGGCCTACCTGTCGCGCCTGATCCGCCAGGGCTTCAAGGTCGCGGTGTGCGAGCAGGTCGAGGATCCGGCCGAGGCCAAGAAGCGCGGCGCCAAGTCGGTGGTCGAGCGCGCCGTGGTGCGGGTCATCACGCCGGGCACGCTGACCGAAGATGCGCTGCTCGACGCGCGCAGCCACAACTACCTCGCGGCGCTAGCCGAGGCGCAGGGCGAGCTGGCGCTGGCCTGGCTCGATCTCTCGACCGCCGACTTCGCCGCCCAGCCTTTGGTCGCGGGCCAGCTCGCCGCCGCCCTGGCGCGGCTCGCCCCGGGCGAAGTTCTGGTGCCCGACCGGCTGCTGGCGCGCGAGCCGGTGAAGGCGGCGCTGGCCGACTGGAACGCCGTGCTCACCCCGCTGCCCTCGGCGCGCTTCGACAGCGACAATGCCCGCAAGCGCCTGCAGACCGCCTTCAATGTCGCCGCTCTCGACAGCTTCGGCGCCTTCTCGCGCGCCGAGGTCGCGGCCTGCGGCGCCCTGCTCGACTATGTCGAGCTCACGCAAGCAGGCAAGATTCCGGCGCTGGCGCCGCCGCGCCGCGAGCGCGCCGACGGCACCATGGAGATCGATCCCGCGACGCGGCGCAATCTCGAGCTGGTGCGCGGCCTCGACGGCGGCCGCGACGGCAGCCTTTTGGCCACCATCGACCGCACCCTGACCGGCCCCGGCGCGCGGCTGCTCGCCGAGCGCATCGCCGCCCCTTTGACCGACCGCGGCGAGATCGAGCGGCGGCTCGACCTCGTCCAGCTCTTCGTCGAGCGGCCGGCGGTGCGCGGCCGCGTGCGCGAGGCGCTGCGCCGC
>VGCQ01000089.1 GCA_016870055.1 Alphaproteobacteria bacterium
CCAATGCCGGCTGAGGCATTTCAGCCGCCCGGCTCGGATCGATGCGCGGCAGCGGAACCGTGGATGCGGGTTCCCGTCTCGGCTCCTCGACAAGGTCGGTCAGGAGCAGCACATCCTCTCGCTTGGCGGCCAGGCCGACCTGTGGCGGCGTCACGGCCAGCCGTCCAGCCGCTGACGCCGCACCATGCGTGCGGGCTTCGTCGTCGGAGATGATCTTGCGGATGGACGAAAGAATGTCGTCCATCGAGGGATCGCTGTCGGCGCTCTTCGGACCGCTCTTGGGACTGCTCATTGCCTGCTCCCACCGCCGGTGCTCGGCGGCGGTGGCGACGGCGGCAGCGGCGGAAAACCGCCGCTGGTCGTGGTCGTCGGTGCCGGTGCCGGCAACGGGCCTTGCTCGCTCGACGTTCCCCAGCCGATCCAGCGCGAGCCCACTTCGTTATAGTACCGCTCCTCGTCGTAGTACTCGACCGGCAAGGCCAGCGTGCGGGCGGTCAGGCGGCCGACGCCGGCCAGGACGCCGTAGTATGACACCTGGGTGTCGCGGCGGGCTTGCACCAAGTTGACTTGAGCATTGAGCAATTCTTGCTCAGCGTTCAGCACGTCCAAGGTGGTGCGCGACCCGACCAACGCTTCCTGGCGGACGCCGTTCAAGGCGACTTCGTTGGCTCGTACCTGGGCTTCGAACGAGGTCACGCGCGAGCGCGATGAGTCGAGCTGCCGCCAAGCGCGGATGACGTTCTCCGCCACGGCCCGGCGGGCGCTGTCGAGTTCGTTGCGACGCTGAGCCACCAGCTCCTTGGCCTGGCGGATCCGCGACCATTCGCTACCGTTCTGGTAGATCGGCACGGTCGCCTGCAGGCGAACGCCGTAGGTGTAGTAGCGATCGCCCGGCACTTGCAGGTCAAACTGTTGCTGAATGACGCCGACCAGGTTGATCTGCGGCAGCAGATCGCCGACAGCGTTGTTGACGCTGTAGTTCGCGGCCGAGATGCGATACTGCGCGGCGACGGCGCGCGGTCCCATGTCCATGGCCAAGCCGATCGCTTCTTCCTCGCTGACCGGCAGGCCGCCGATCAGGGCCATCTCGCCCAGCCGACCGGGCTTCTGGCCGATGGTCCGCTGGTACGCCGCCTCGGCAATGCGCACCTGCGTTTCGGCCTGCACCAGATCGGCGCGCGCGCCTTCAAGCCGTGCTTCGGCCTGCGACACGTCGGTGATGGTGAGTTCACCGACCCGAAAGCGCTCACGAGTGGCATCGAGCTGCTGGATCAACACCCGCACGTTGTTGCGGCGGGCAACGGCGATGGCGATGTTCTGAACCAGATCGGCATAGGATGTCACGGCCGCCAGCAGGACGGTCTGCTCGGTGTCGGCCAGCGAGGCTCGCTGCGCCTGGATGTTGGCTTGGGCAGTCTTGGTCTCGGCAATGGTCTTGCCACCGCGGAAGATCGGCTGGACGGCCTGCAGGGTCGTGAAACGACCGTTCAAGAAGAAAAAGGTCGGTGCCGAGCGGATGGGATACTGGTCCTGCTCGACCTTGTTGTACTCGACCGACAACGTCACCCTGGGCCGCCAGTTGGCGACCGCCTGGGCCAGTGACTCGTCGGTCTGCCGCAGCAGCGCCCGCGAGGCAAGCAGGTCGGGGTTGCTGTTGTAGGTCGTCGACAGCGCCTCGATCAGGCTCTGCGACCAGGCGTTGGAGGCGGTCCCCATCCCGACCGCAACGCACACCGCTGCCGCGCGCGCGAGCTTCAAGCCGGGCCGGATACGCATTGAATGACCCTCATTTCCGACTGGCAGCCTAGCACTGGTGCAAATGCCATTCATAGCCCCGGAAGCGCGGCGATTGCCGTCAGAATGTAAAACGAGCCGGCGGGGCGAAACCCGGCAGTGCCGGCGTGCCGGCGTCGAACAACGGCCGCCCCGACGCAATCCCACCGTCCTTGACGAAAAGTTGCGCCGTACCGAGTGCGCCGGGCGATCCCGCGACAACCGTCGCCAGCCTGCCGCCGTCGGCCAGCTGGTCGAGGATCGCTTGTGGAACCTGCCGTACGGCGCCTTCGATCAGGACCACGTCGTAGGGACCCAGCCGCGGCGCTCCCGCTTCCAGCGCACCGACCGACTGCTGAATACTGAGGCCCAGCTCCTTGTTCGCCTTTTCCGCCACCGTCGCCAGTGACGGATCGCTTTCCACAGCCACTACGGACTTCACGAGATGTGCCAAAAGCGCCGCGCCGTAGCCTCGGCCCGAGGCAACGACCAGAGCACGATCCTCCGGCTGGGGCTGAAGGATTTGGATCAGCCGCGCCAGCACCATCGGCTCCATCAGGAACCGGCCGTTGCCCAGCGGTACATCGTCGTCGGCGTAGGCGACCGACCGCAGCGCGTCGGGCAGGAAACGCTCCCGGGGCAGCTCGCCCATCGCGGCCAGCAACGGCGCGCTGGTCACGCGATTGGGCCTGAGCTGGCCATCGACCATGTTGCGGCGCGCGAGCGCGAAATCCGTCATCCCCGACCCTCTACATATTGCGCAGTTTTATAGGCGGGGGCACGCAATAGCGTCAAAGGGCGAGCCGTCGCGGTGGCTTGACCCTCCGCGCAAGGCACGCGTATAGCACGGTCGTCCCCCCGTGCGGCCTGGTGGCAGAGTGGTGATGCAGCGGACTGCAAATCCGCGTATGCCGGTTCGATTCCGGCCCAGGCCTCCACAATCTGCAGCCTTGCATGGCGAGGGACGCTCTGTCACAACACCGCGCCTTCGCGCTCGGCTTACCGCGCCGACGCGAGCCTTGATCCGGAGTAGCTCAGCGGTAGAGCACGCGGCTGTTAACCGCTAGGTCGGGGGTTCGAATCCCTCCTCCGGAGCCAATTTCGGGCCGCTCTCGTCCTTGGGGGCGGCCCTTATTTTTGCATTCGGAGCCCCCATGTCGACGCGCGCCCTGCCCAACGAAACCGTCGAGCTGGTCGAGCACGTCATAGCCTACCAAGGCCGATTTCGCGTCAGCCGCTATCAACTTCGTCACGGCCTCTATCAGGGCGGTCAGAGTGCCATCTTGAAGCGCGAGGTCTTCGAGCGCGGCACGGCCGCAGCCGTTCTGCCCTACGATCCGCAACGTGACGAAGTCGTGCTGATCCGTCAGTTCAGGGCCGGCTCGTTCGCCGCCGGCCGACATCCCTGGACCTGGGAAATCGTTGCCGGAATCATCGATGACGGCGAGACGCCTGAGGTGGTGGTGCGGCGCGAAGCCATCGAGGAAGCGGCACTGGACATCGGCGAGGTGATCCCGCTGCACGACTTGATCGTCAGTCCTGGGGCCTGCTCGGAAGGCTGCATGATCTTCCTCGGTTGTGCCGACACGAGCCGAGCAGGAGGAATTTTCGGCCTGGAGGCCGAAGGGGAGAATATTCTGGTCAAGGTCGTCCCTTTCATCGAGGCGCGCACGATGCTGGAGCACGGCGAGATCGACAACGCCATCACGGTGATTGCGCTGCAGTGGCTGATGCTGCATCGCGATGCCGTGCGCGCCCGTTGGTCTTGAGGCGGCGCGCTGAGGTGATGCAGGTTGCCTAGACGGTCGCTCCCTGTCTACCGTTCGACCGGGGAAGCGCAGGGTCGGCGAAAGCGAGCATACTCATGGACGTCCGGTCGGGTTTCATCGACAGCATCGGCAACACGCCGCTGATCAAGCTGCGCGCCGCGTCGCAAGCGACGGGTTGCAACATCTACGGCAAGGCGGAGTTCCTCAACCCTGGCGGCTCGGTCAAGGATCGCGCGGCGCTGGCCATCATCGAAGACGCCGAGAAGCGCGGCAAGCTCAAGCCTGGCGGCGTGATCGTCGAGGGTACGGCCGGCAATACCGGTATCGGCATTGCACTGGTCGCCAATGCGCGGGGCTACCGCTCGGTGATCGTCATGCCCGAGACGCAAAGCCAGGAAAAGAAGGATATGCTGCGGCTGTGCGGCGCCGATCTACGCCTTGTGCCGGCGGTACCCTATGCCAACCCCGGCAACTATGTCCGCTACTCGGGCAAGCTCGCGGAGGAACTGGCCGCGACTGAGCCTAACGGTGCGATTTGGGCCAATCAGTTCGACAACACGGCCAACCGCGACGGCCACTACCGGACAACCGGGCCCGAGATCTGGAACCAGACTGAAGGCAAAGTCGATGGCTTCACCTGCTCGGTGGGCAGCGGCGGCACCTTGGGCGGCGTTGCGCGGGCGCTCAAAGAGCGCAATCCCAACATTAAGATCGCGCTGAGCGATCCGATGGGCTCGGCGCTCTACAACTGGCATGCCAAGGGCGAGCTCAAGGCGGAAGGCAACTCGGTGACTGAAGGCATCGGCCAGGGCCGAGTCACGGCCAACATCGAGGGCACGCCGATCGATCTCGCCTACCAGATTAGTGACGAAGACGCTCTGCCGATCCTGTTCGACCTGATCCAGCACGAAGGTCTGGTGCTGGGCGGCTCGACGGCGATCAATGTGGTGGGCGCTATGCGCCTTGCCCGCGATCTCGGCCCGGGCAAGACCGTTGTCACCATCCTGGCCGACGGCGGACAGCGCTATCAATCCAAGCTGTTCAATCCGGCTTTCTTGCGCGAGAAGAACCTGCCGCTGCCGCCCTGGATGACGTGAGCGCCGGGCAATGAGCCGGGTCGTCGTCTGTGGCAGCCTCAACATGGATGTCGTCGTGCAAAGCGCACGGCGACCTGCAGTCGGCGAGACCCTGCCCGGCGCGACCGTGTCGTTCCTGCCCGGCGGCAAAGGATCGAACCAAGCGATCGCCGCCGCACGGCTCGGAGTGCCAACCGTGATGTTCGGCGCGGTCGGCCGCGATGCCTTCGGCAAGAGTCTGCTCCGCTTCCTCATCGGCAATCGCGTCGACGGCGCGGGTGTGCGCGAAGTCGCCGGTGCCGCTACCGGCGTTGCGATCATCCAAATCGCAGACGGCGACAACGCCATCACCGTGGCTTCGGGCGCCAACCTTCTCTTTGACCGTCGCATGGTCCGGGGCGAGCCGCGTGCCGGCGACGTGTGGGTCGGCCAATTTGAGACGCCGATCGCCGAGACTCGCGCGATCTTCACACGGGCGCGCACGGCTGGTGCTCGCACCGTTCTCAACCTCGCGCCGTTCCTGCCCTTCCCCGACCGGTTGCTGACGCACGTCGATGTCGCAGTCCTGAACGAGATCGAGTTGTCTCAGGCCACGCACCTCGCGATCCGTGCCACCAGCCCCGAGCGGCGGATCGTCGCTGCCTGCAGGCAACTGCGTGCCCGGGGGGCAGGCGTCGTGGTGGCGACACTCGGCGTACGCGGCGCAGTAGTCGTCACTGCCGATGGCGCGACCACCGTTCCGGCGTTCAAGGCCAAGGTCGTCGATACCACCGGCGCCGGTGATTGTTTTGTCGGCGCGCTGGCGGCGCGTCTGGCCAAAGGGCACGCGATCGTCGCCGCTGCACGCTATGCCTGCGCCGCGTCGGCCTGCGCCGTCGAGCGGTTGGGTGCCGCCCCTGCGATGCCCACGACGCGGGACGTTGCAGCCAAGCTGGCAAGGGCCTAAACCCCCAGACATGGTCGAAGAACTCTTCCGGCAAGACGCCTATCTGAAACACGCCGACGCCACTGTGACTGCGGTCGAGGAACGCGGCGTGCGGCTCGATCGCACCGTCTTCTACCCAACTGGCGGCGGCCAGCCCGGTGATAGCGGCTCGCTGAGCTGGGATAGCGGCGAGGCCAAGGTCGTCGACGCCGTCAAGGCCGATGGCGGCGATGTTCTGCATGTGCTGGCGCCCGATGCGTCGCGCCCCCCAGTCGGTGCCAGGGTTCAAGCCATCATCGACTGGGACCGTCGCTATCGTCATATGCGCATGCACACCGCGTTGCACGTGATGTCGGCGGTGATCAAAGGCGACGTGACCGGCGGCCAGGTCAATGCCGACAAAAGCCGGCTGGATTTCAACCTCGCCGGCGACGTGCCGACCAAGGAATGGGTGACCGAGGAGATCAATAAGATCCTGGCTGTCGACCGGCCGGTGACGCCGCAATGGGTGACTGACCAGGAACTGCAGGAGCGGCCGGAGTTGGTAAAGACGATGAGCGTCCGCCCACCAATGGGTGCCGGCCGCGTGCGGTTGCTGTCGATCGACGGTGTCGACCTGCAGGCCTGCGGAGGCACGCACGTGGCGCGCACCGCCGAAATCGGCCGCGTCGAATGCACCAAGATCGAGAACAAAGGCAAGATGAACCGGCGATTCGTCATCGCGCTGCCTTAGAGGAAACACCTCATGCCATACGCAAGACCCGACGCCTTGGTCAGCACCGAATGGCTGGCCGCCCATCTCGGTGCGCCGGACGTGCGCATCGTCGACGGCTCGTTCTATCTGCCCGCCGCCAAGCGCGATCCCAAGGCCGAGTTCGAGCAGCAGCATATTCCGGGCGCCGTGTTTTTCGACATCGACGAGATCGCCGATGCCACGACCTCCTTGCCGCACATGCTGCCTTCGCCAGAGAAATTCTCCTCTCGCGTCCGCAAGCTCGGACTGGGTGATGGCAGCAAGATCGTGGTCTACGACACCACGCCGATGACCGGCGCCTGCCGAGTCTGGTGGATGTTCCGCACCATGGGCCACAAGGACGTGGCGGTGCTGAACGGTGGCCTGCCGAAATGGCTGGCCGAGAGCCGGCCGATCACCGATGACCCCACGCCGCCGCGCGACCGGCATTTCACCGCGCGACTGGACAACACGCTGGTCCGCTCGGTCGACGACGTGCGCGGGCTGATCGACAACAAGCGTGAGCAGATCGTCGACGCGCGCGCCGCCAACCGCTTCCGTGGCGAGGTGCCTGAACCCCGGCCGGGCCTGCGAGTTGGACACATGCCGGGTGCCTTCAATCTCCCCTACAACGAGCTGCTCGACGCCAAGACCGGCACCATGCTGCCGGCCGACAAGCTCACCTCGCGCATTGCGGCTTCCGGCATAGATCCGACGAAAAAAGTGACGGCAAGCTGCGGCTCTGGGGTCACAGCGTGCGTCGTCGGCCTCGCCCTCTACCTGACCGGAGCGCCTGAAGCCGCGATCTATGACGGCTCTTGGACCGAATGGGGTGGCCGTGCCGACACACCCATCGTCAGTGGTCCCTGAGCTGTTCGCCCATCAGCCGCTGCCGCGTGCCGACGGGCGGCTGCCGATCGTCATTACCCATCTCGAGATGGTGCGTGCCGACTGGACGCGGCGCGGACAAGTGCCGGACATCGTTGTCGCGATCGAACGTGTCAGGGTTCCGACGGCTCCGTTCTATCGCGATCTCTATGACCGCGTCGGCCGCCCCTGGCTATGGTACGAGCGGGGCCTGCTGTCCGATGCCGCCCTGAAAGCATTGCTGGATGAACCCGATCACGAGTTGCACGTTGCCCGCCACGACGATGGCCTGGTTGGCTATTTCGAGCTGGGCGGCAATGAGCTGGTCTTCTTTGGCCTGACACTGCCCTATATCGGCAAGCGAATCGGCCCTTGGTTGCTCGACCGAGCCATCGAGCGGGCCTTCGCCCGCGGCATCGAACGGCTGGCCCTCAACACCAACACACTCGACCATCCGCGGGCGCTCGACACCTATCGCAAGGCCGGATTTCGCGTGGTGCGTCGCGAAGCCAAGGAGCTGCGCGATCCACGCGTGCTGTGGCCCGAGCTCTACCGCTGGCCGCCACTCTGAGCCCTGTGCCATAGTGCGGTTCATGACTGCAAAGAAAACTTATACCAGACCCGACACCGTTCTGGCCGTGGCCGGCCGCGATCCCGACAACAATTTCGGCATCGTCAACCCGCCCGTCTACCATGCCTCGACCATCCTCTCCCCGACCATGGAGAAGTTCGAGAATCGCATACCGTTCGAAGGGTTCGGCTATGGCCGCAATGGCACGCCGACGCAGAAGGCGCTGGAAGATGCAGTTGCGGCCATCGAAGGTGCGCATCGTTCGATCGCCGTCCAGTCGGGCCTGGCCGCCGTCACCGGCGCCATCGTCGGTTTTCTGAAGACCGGCGACCACATGCTGCTGACCGACAATGCCTACGGTCCGGCACGACGCTTCGCCAACACGACGCTGAAGGGATTCGGCGTTGAGACCACATTCTTCGATCCCATGATCGGCGCTGGCATCGAAAAGCTTATCAAGCCGAACACCAAAGTGGTCTATCTCGAGGCGCCGGGTTCGCAGACTTTCGAAGTGCAGGACGTAGCCGCCATCGCCGCAGTCGCCAAGAAGCATGGCGCCACCGTGATGATCGACAACACTTGGGCGACACCGCTCTACTTCAAGCCGTTCGACCACGGGTGCGATCTGTCGATCCATGCCGGCACCAAGTACATCGTCGGTCACTCCGACGCCATGATGGGCATCATCTCCTGCGCCACGCGCCCGATGTTCGAGACGGTCAAGACGGCGTGCCAGAACTTCGGGTTCCACGCCGCGCCCGACGACTCGTATCTTGCTCTGCGAGGACTGCGCACCATGGCGGTGCGGCTGCGCCATCACGAGAAAAGCGGGCTCGAGATTGCGCACTGGCTGAAGGGCCGGCCCGAAGTCGACAAGGTGCTGCATCCCGCCCTGCCCGACTGTCCTGGACACGACAACTGGAAGCGCATGTTCAAGGGCGCCTCAGGCTTGTTCGCCTTCACGCTGCGCGACGGCTTTAGTCGCAACGCGCTCGCCGCCATGCTCGACGGCATGGACATCTTCGGCATGGGCGCCAGTTGGGGCGGCTACGAAAGCCTGATGATTCCTGCCCATCCTGATCAGTACCGCACTGCCGTGCCATGGCCAGCCGGCAAGCATCTGTTGCGTGTTCATATCGGGCTGGAAGACGTCGAGGACCTGAAGACCGACCTGGCCGAAGGTTTCGAGCGACTCAACCGGGCGCACAACGCCTGAGTCCGGCCGGCGCGGCCATGGGCAGGACGATCGACTTCTACTGGGACCTCGGCAGCACCAACAGCTACTTCGCCCTTCATCTCATCAAGCCGATCGCCGCGCGGCACGGCGCGACGGTCGCGCCGCACCCATTCAACCTCGGCCATGTGTTCCGCAAGCACAACTACGTGCTGATGGAGGAGCCTGCGGCCAAGATCAGCAATCGCATCACCGATCTCTATCGGTGGGCCAGGCGCCATGACCTGGCTTTCCGAATGCCGACTAAATTTCCGATCAAGACCAGCACAGCTTTGCGCGGCGCCTTGGCCATGCGTCGGTTCGGCAAGGAATGGCCGTTCATGGAACACATCTTCGCCCGCTACTGGGAACGCGACGATGCGTCAGTCGCCGAAACGTCCGGACTTCCGACGGTGGCGTCGGCGTTGGGCGTCGACCCCGATCAATTCATGACTCTCGCCCTCAGCGAGGAGATCGGCCGGGAACTCGCCGCCGAAACCGACGGCGGCCTGGCACGAGGAGTGTTCGGCGCTCCGACCTTCGTGATTGGCCAGGAGATTTACTGGGGCAAGGATCGCATGGACTTCATAGAGGACGATTTGAAGCGGCCGGACTAGGTCCGCACGGATACGATCTCATCGACCACGCAGGCAGCGCAGCCAGAACAACTGAGGCGTCGGACATGACCAATCAAGCTGACTGTCGCTATCGCATCATCGCCGGGCCGGGCTCACCTTACTCGCACAAGATACGCGCGGTGATGCGCTACCGCCGCATCCCGCACGACTGGACAATCGTGCTTGGCGGCTTCGATGGCACCGGCTGGACCGGCAAGCTGAGCGGGTTGAACAAACACCAGTGGCCGATCGTGCGCTTCCCCGATGGTGGCCACTGGACCGATTCCACGCCCATCATCCACGAGCTCGAAAAACGTCACTCAGACGGCCGCTCAGTCCTTCCGCCGTCGCCGGCCCAGCGATTCCTCGCCCGCCTGATCGAGGACTATGCCGACGAATGGCTCAGCCTGCCGCTGATGGCCTTTCGCTGGACGTCCGATGAGGACGTGTCGTTTTGTGCCCGGCGACAGATGCACGGCTGGCTGGGTGCGGTCGGTGAGGAAGAACTGGCGGCGGGCGTCGCCCGCTTCATCGCCCGCCAGCAGAAGGTGCGGACCGCATTGGGCGCTGGCAATCCGGCGGCGATGGATGGTTTTCTGCGGCACTACCAGACACTCCTCGACGTGCTGGAGGCTGGGCTCTCGCGGCAGCTTTTCCTGTTCGGTGAGCGACCTTCGATCGCCGACTTCGCGCTCTACGGCATGTTCTCGCAGCTTGTCATCGATCCCACTCCGTCGAGGATCCTGCACGAGCGGGCCGTACGGCTGTTTCAATGGACCTACTATGTCGACGACCTTTCAGGGCATGACGGCGATTGGTCTGACCAAGAGCCGAGCGAGGCCGTGCGTGCGCTCGTGATGTTGGCGGGCGGAACCCTGCTGCCGATGATGCTCGCCGTCAGCCAAGCTCTCGGCCGCGGCGAGCAGGTCGCGAGTTACGAATTCGAAGGTACGCGCATCACCGGCATTGCCCGCCCCTATCCCAGGAACTGCTGGCTGTGGCTGAAGCAGGCGTTCGCAGCGCTACCCGATCGGGATCGGGAGAGCTTGCGGCCATTGCTGCAGGAAGCCGGATTCTGGGATGCCTTGGCGTTCGCGTCAGGTGAGGCCGAGCGTGTACCGCCCTTCGTCATGGTCTAGCTGCGGCGGCAATCACTGCAGGTACCGGTGACCTCGAGCGTCATGTCGCGGGCGGCAAAGCCACGACGGCTGGCGTTGGCGGCAATGGTGTCGGCAAGGCCATCACTCTGCAACTCCTCAGCGTTGCCGCACTCCCCACAAATCAGGAAAAAGCCACGATGAGCCTCGCCGGGGTGGCTACAGCCGACGAAGGCATTCATACGCTCGATGCGGTGGATCAGGCCGTTGTCGATCAAGAAGTCGAGCGCGCGATAGACCGTGGGCGGCGCCGAGCCCATATCCTCGCTGCGCAATGCATCGAGCAGAGCGTAGGCGCCGATTGGCTTGTGGCTCGCCCACACCAGTTCCAGCACGCGCCGGCGCAATGGCGTGAAGCGCAAGCCTTTAGCGGCACAAAGCTTCTCGGCCGCCGCCAGCGCGTCGGCGATGCAGTGCTTGTGATCGTGGTCGTGGACTGGGGCTTTGACGGCTTTTTTCACGGCTACCCGATTTGCCAAGCGATGTTGGTCCGACTATACGCCCCGTTCCTTTCGCAGGCCAAGGCTCGCCGTCATGCCAAGCATCGCGCCCACCACCTACCTGCCCGCCGCCGTCGACGCGGCCATTGCGGCGATCCAGTTCGACGCCCAGGGCCTGGTCCCCGCCATCGCCCAGCAACACGATTCGGGTGAGGTGCTGATGATGGCCTGGATGGACCGCAACGCCGTCGCCGAGACCATGCGGACCGGCCGTGTCTGCTACTGGTCGCGTTCGCGCCGAGCGCCATGGCGCAAAGGCGATACGTCCGGCCACATCCAGACTCTGGTCGATCTGCGCATCGACTGTGACGGCGACACGCTTTTGGTCCTGGTCGACCAGAGCGGCGTGGCCTGCCACACCGGCCGGCACAACTGCTTCTTCCGCGCCATCCGCGATGAGGCACTCGAAGCGATTGCGCCGGTGATGGTCGACATGGACAAACTTGGGAAGGATTAGCGTTTGAGTCTCAGCGTCGTTGCGCGGCGTGCGTTCCTCGCCGCTGCTTTTTGTCTGCCGGCCGGCGCCTGTACCACCTCGGGCCTGTTCAGCCAGGGCGCCGCACCGCGTCACACGCTGTCACCGCGTGGCGATCGACTGGTCCGTTGGCTGCAGACCAGCGGCAAGGACAACATGATGGCCCCCGAGGCACTGGCTTTGATGGGTATCACTAACGAGGGCCGCGACATTCCGGTGCGTCAGCTTGCGCAGGAGGATGACGGCGGCCGTTACGTCGTGAGCCTGGTAAACATCCGCAAAATCCACGAGTTGGTCTTCCATCGCAGGCAGGGCGACGCTCTGATCCTGCATTTGAGCGACACCAAGTTCGACCGGCTGGCGAGCGTGCGCTATCCGCGCAACGGCAAGCCCACCCTGATCACCGATACGTTCTTCGCCAACAGCGACTTTCAGCAGCAAGTCGCTTTTTGGTTCAGGGCCATGCCCGGACGGTAGTATTGTGACGATGCGATGACTGTCGCCGCCTCCGCCCCCGCCTCTTCCCGCCGGACGTTGGCGGTTTGCGGCGGGGCACACGCACTGCATGACGGATTCACCGATCTCCTCAATGTCCTCTACCCCCTGTTGCAGGCCCAGTTCGGGCTGAGCTACGCCGCGATCGGGGCGTTGAAGAGCGTCTATTCCGGCGCCATGGCGGTGGGGCAGATCCCGTCCGGCAGGCTCGCCGTACGCTTTGGCGGCGTGCGGGTATTGGCGGTCGGCACGCTGCTGGTGGCCGTCGGCTACTGCTTTGCCGGCATCACCGGCTCACTGTTCGGTGTCGTGATCGGCTTGCTGCTCGCCGGCCTGGGCGGCAGCACCCAGCACCCCATCGGTTCGAGCCTGGTTGCCGCTGCCTTCCCCGGCCTGCGTTCGCGCACCGCACTCGGCACCTACAATTTCACCGGCGACGTCGGCAAGGTGCTGCTGCCGGCGTTGTTTGCCCTGATCGCCGCAGCACTCGGTTGGCAGCAAGCCCTGATCGTCGTTGCCGCCCTGGCCGTCGTGGGCGCCGGCATTGTCGTCGCCTCGTTGCGGCCGATTCCCCTCCACGACAAGCCGGACGAGGCAAAACCGGTCGCCGGGCAGGACCGGCCGTGGGCCTACTGGCTGTTGTTTTCCATTCACATCGCCGACGATCTGGTGCGCACCGGCGTCCTCATTTTCTTGCCCTTCCTGCTTCGCGACAAGGGAGCCGACCTACCGACCATCGGGCTCGGCCTGTCCCTGCTCTTCGCTGGCGGCGCCGCCGGCAAGCTGGTGATGGGCTGGGTTGGCGCCAAGCTCGGTGTGGTGCCGTCGGTGATCCTGACCGAGGCCGCCACGACCGCCTTGGTCCTGCTGCTTCTGCCGTTGTCGCTACCGCTCACGCTGTTGCTGCTGCCCGCCGTAGGCTTGGTGCTAAACGGCACGTCATCGGTGCTCTACGGCACGGTGCCCGAATTCGTCAGGCCCGAAAGGCGCACACACGCTTTCGCAGTCTTCTATACCGGCGGCTCGGTCGCCGGTGCGATCGGGCCGTTCGTGGCAGGCCTTGTCGGCGACGCGACCAGCCTGCCAGTTGCTCTCACCATCGTGGCCTGCATCGCTCTCACGACCGTGCCGATGGTGTGGGCGCTCAGACCGGCGTTCCGAAGCCGTTAGGCGCCTTTCCACATCGGCCCCATGGGCCGGAGCTTCACACCTTTGCGCAGGTGTTTGTAAGGCATCTCGACCGGATCGGTGATGTGGGCGCCGGTCGACTGCACGACCACAATGGTTTCGGCGATCGGCTGGAAGTCGGCGCGGAAATGCACCGTCGACTTCAATCCTAGGATCGGCACCTTGGCGGGCTCGACTCCGACATGGCGGAACATTTCCTGGTCGGCAGCCTGGATGCGCTTGGCGGCGAGTACGGCGGACACGCCACTTGCCTCATCGGTGACCAGGGCCATCGGGCCGATCTGGAACTTCGCGCCGCCGTAGAACGGACCGGTGCCGGTGAATTTTCCGTCACCCAGTTTGACGACGCGCCAATCGGCCACCACGGGCCGCTCGCCACCGTAGCCGACTACCGCGCCGATACCGCGGCGCATAACCTTGCCCTCGCCCGTTGAAACAGCCTCCTGCGCCGCGCCTTCGTCGACGATCATGCCGATGACGGCGCCCTTGGCCCTGTGACGCATCAAGGCGGCCAGTAGTCCGATTGTGTCCGACGTGCCGCCAGCTCCGGGGTTGTCCTGCACATCGGCGAGCACAATCGGTTTCTTGGCGGTCTTCGCCAGTTCGATCGCCCGCAGC
>VGCQ01000090.1 GCA_016870055.1 Alphaproteobacteria bacterium
CCGCTGGCCGGCGGGGCGGTGACGCTCGACGGCGCACTGGCGCGCCGCGCGATCGAAGCCAAGCTCGCTCGGCCGCTCGGTCTCTCGGTCGAGGAAGCAGCGGCTGGCGTCGTCCGTCTGCTGGAGCAGAACCTGCTGCACGCGGTCGAGCGCCTGAGCATCGAGCGCGGCCACAATCCCGCGACCTTCACACTGGTCGCCGCGGGCGGCGCCGGCCCCATGCACGGCGCCGCCGTGGCCCGCGCGCTCGGCTGCGCCCGGGCGCTGCTACCGCGCGCCGCAGGCGCCTTCTGCGCCATGGGCATGCTGCAGTCCGACGTGCGGCAGGACTATCTGCAGGTCTTTCTGGCCGACCTCGACAGCGTCGACCACGCCAGCCTCGAAACGGGATTCCACCAGCTCGAGGCCCGCGCTCGCTCGGCGTTGCAACGCGAGGGGTTCGCCGATGGCGCGGCCGCCCTCGCCCGAGAACTCGACCTGCGTTACGACGGTCAACAATGGCCGGTACGGGTGGCGCTCGGCGATCGTTTCGACGCCGCCGCCGCGCGGCACACGTTCGAGGCCGAACATCAGCGCTTGTTCGGCCATATCCAACCGGGCGGGCGGCTGTCGATCACGGCGCTGCGCGTGATCGGCCGCGGCCTGCTCGACTGGACGCCACCCGCGGCGCGTTCGCCGCAGGCTTCGGCGCCCGAACCGCGCGAGCGGCGCAAGGTCTGGATCGATGCCGCGCACGGCTGGCGTGACATGCCGATCTATGACGGCGCCGATCTGCGGCCGGGTTGCCGGCTCGACGGACCGTTCCTGATCGAGGAGCGCACCACGACGGCATTCATCGGACCGCGCGATCGGCTGGAAGTCGACGAGCGCGACGATTTCCTGGTCCACATCGGAGCCCTGGCATGAGCCAAACCCTCGACCCGGTGACCCTGGCGCTGGTGCAGAACCGGCTGGACCACATCTCGCATCAAATGGGCTGGGTGATGACGCGCACGGCACGCTCGCCGATCTTCAGCCAAAGCCACGACTTCTCCTGCTTCCTGGCTGATGCGCGCGGCACGCTGATCAGCCAGGCCGACGGCATCCCGATCCACACCGGCGGCGGCGGCTTCGCCGTGCGCGCCATCCTGCGCGACTTCAAAGGTGCGATCGAGCCGGAGGACGTGTTCCTGCTCAACGATCCCTATACCGCGGGTGGCAACCATCTGCCCGACTGGGTGATCGCCCGGCCGGTGTTCGTGGCCGGCAAGCTCGCCGCCTTCGCCTGCAATCGCGCCCATCAGGCCGATATCGGCGGCGGCGCGGCCGGCACCTACAATTCGGCGGCCACCGAGATCTTCCACGAAGGAATCCGCCTGCCGGTGCTGAAGCTGATCGAGCGCGGCCGCACACGTGAGGATTTGTGGCGGCTGCTGATGATCAACACCCGCCTGCCCGATGCGCTGGACGGCGATCTCCGCGCCATGATCGGCTCGACCCGCATCGGCGCCGAACGGCTGGTGCTGCTGGTCGAAGAGCTCGGAGCAGAACGCGCGGCCGACTTCTTCGAAGGCGTGCTGGCCCATGCCGACCGCCGCTTCCGCGGCTGCATCGCACGCCTCGCCAAGGGCGTCTGGCGCGCCGAAGAGCCGGTCGACAACGATTGCTTCGAGCCGATCGACGGCAAGGTCGCCGTCACCCTGACGGTCAAAGACGACGGCTTGATCGTCGATTTTGCCGGCACCTCGCCGCAACTGCGCGGCTACAAGAACAGCTCGATCGCCAACTCGACGTCGGCGGTGTTCATGGCGCTGTCGGCGTTCTTCGAGCCCGACCTGCCCAAGAACGAGGGCGCCTTCCGCAGCGTCGAGATCCGCCTGCCCGAAGGCAGCATGGTGAACGCGCGGCCGCCCGCACCCATGACCATGAACACCGTGTTCATCGCCCACGAGATCATCCACGCGCTGTGGAAGGCGCTGGGCCAGGCTTTACCCGAGCGCGCCTCGGCCGGCTGGTCGAAAGCGGTGCATGCGGTCACCGCCGGCCTGAAGGACGATGGCGGCCGCTACGTGATGTATCAATGGGCCGGCGCGCCGGCCGGCGGCGGCGTCGAGGGCCGCGACGGTTTCCACCTGATCGGTCACCTCATCACCCTGGGCGGCCTCACGTTGCCCAACCTCGAGACCTACGAGCAGCTCTATCCCGTGCATTTCCGCCGCCAGGAGCTGCGCTGCGACAGTGCGGGACCGGGCCGTTTTCGCGGTGGCGCGGGCTGCGACTACGAGGTCGAGATGTTCACGCCGGCCGACTATGCCTTCCGCGGCGAGGGCGTGGGCGCTCCGTCGAGCTTCGGTGCCGCGGGTGGCCGGGCCGGCGTGGGCGGCGAAGTGACCCTGACATTGGCCGATGGTGGCAAGGTCAACGCACCCAAGTACGGCGTGCAGCGTCACGGCCCCGGCACCTATCGCGCCCTGTCGCCGGGCGGCGGCGGTTACGGCGACCCGCGCACTCGCGATCCTCAGCGCGTGCTGCGCGACGTGCGCGACGGTATCGTGAGCGCGGCCGCCGCCGAGCGCGACTATGGCGTGGTGATCGCCGAGGATGGCCGCAGGATCGACGAGACACGCACGGCGTCCTTGAGGGCGACGACGCAATAGCGTTGCCGATGCAGCGCGCGAACAAGCGGCGGTCAGCCCGACCCGATTTGCGCCGAGCAGTGGATGAACGGGGCGCTCGACCCAATTCTTGCGAGAGCCCGAAACCGAAATCGATGAACGCCAGTGCGTTTGGAGTCGCCCGCGCGCGAGGCTCGCCTCGTGGCACCGTTGCTGTGTGACAACGACCTGAATAGAAGGCGCCTACAGCAACATTCAGAAACAATCTGCCTCGGCGGACACTCTGGCTACTCGAGATTCCCCGTGCGAGAGTACGCGTGCGAGTGCAACGCGCTTGGCTGTCTGCCCCGGGGGGAAGGAAGAGCAAAAGAGGAGTATGGGAAATGCGTCCCTTCGTGGCTGTCGTGACCAAGCTACTGTCGATCGGAATCGTCGGCCTCACCGCTGTGGGATGTGCCACGACTGAGCCGAAACATTTCCAGCAACTGTCGTCGACCGCTCAACTTCGGTCCAACGCAGGCTCCAACCATCCCTTTCTCTATCGCGGCGAGAACGTGAATTTCTCGCGTTACTCGAGCGTCATCGTCGACCCAGTCACCGTTTATGAGGCCGGCGACGGGCAATTCGGAACGGTCAAGGGCGAGGACAAGGCGATCGTGGCGAATTACCTCGGCGAGCAGTTGAACAAGGCGCTCGCGACCAAATATTCGATCGTCCAAGCGCCGTCCCCCTCGACGGCCCGCATCAAGGCAACGTTGACGGGCATGGCGACGAGCACACCCGTCCTGTCGACCATGATGCGCCTTGCACCGGGTGGCCTCCTCATGAACACGCGGAAGGCCATCACCGGCGACGAAGGGATGCTCATGGGTTCGATCACCTATGCGGTCGAAATCACCGAGTCCACGGACAATCAACTCCTCTGCGCGTATGTCCGCAAATCCAACCCACATGCCATGGATATCGGATCGACGATCGGCTACCTCGACGCCTCGAAGACGGGCGCCGATCGAGCGGCCAAAGATCTCCTGAAGTTCCTCGAAGCCAACTGCAATCCGCCGTGACGAGCAGAATGTTTCGAGGCAGTGGCCGCGAAGTAGAGTGAGCTACTTTCCGGTCGGTTCCCAACCATAAACCTTCCGCAGCGTGCCGCCCATCACGGCGGCTTTCTCACTGGCGGTCAGCCGATCGGTGGTCCGGAACGGCTCGACGCCTTGCCGGTAGGTCAGGAACGCCGTCGCGCGAGTCCAGTCGGTGCCCCACATGCAGCGGTCGATCCCGAAGGCATCGAGAATGCGCCGGATCGGATCCCATATGTCGGCATGGGGAAACGCCTGACGGCTGAGGGTGCAGGCGCCGCTGATCTTGACGACGACGTTGTCGTGCGCGGCAAGCGCCAGGAGCTTGGGCAAATCGGTCCACGGTTCGGCGGGCTTCGGCGGCTCGAAGGGCTGCAGCAGGCCGAGATGATCGATCACGATGCGCGTGCCGGGATGACGCGCGGCGAGCGGCGCGATCTGCTCGAGGCGTCCCCAGCTCAGCACGTTCACCGGCAGCGACCGGCGGGCCGCCTCGGCCAGCACGCGATTGACGCCCGGGTCGTCCGGCGCCACCAGCAGCCCAGCCGCCATCATGATGCGGATGCCGACGGCGCCGGGCGTCGCCTTCCAGTCGGCGATGGTCTCGCCGACCTTGGGATCGGTGGGATCGACCGGCTTGACCACCGAGAACCGACCGGGGTGTTTGTTGCGCACCTCCAACGCATAGCTCGCGTCGTAGCGGTACTGCGTGTAGGGCGAGACCAGGATGGCGCCGTCGACACCGACCTCGTCCATCGCCGCCACCATCTGATCGCCGGTGACTTCCGGCGGGCCGTGGAGCACGGCCGCCCACGGCCGACCGGGATGATTGCGCTCGTAGGCATGGACCTGGACGTCGATGATGGGCATGGCAGTCTCCGTCAAACGAACTGCACGACATTCTCCGTGCCGATGAGGTGGCGGCCGACCATCTCGGCCATCGGCCACATCGCCTGCAGGTGCTGGCTGGCGCTCATGGCGTCACGGAAACGACGCTCGAACGGCGCCTTGTCGAGAATGGCGGCCGTGCCGGCGCCGCGATAGCAGGCGATCGACACTTCGGTCGCCTCGTTCATGCCCCAGGTGGTGGCAAGCCTGAGCCGCATGCGCAGGTCGAGGTCGAGCGCGCCTCTGGCCGAGGCGTCGTAGGCCGCACCCGCCACCTCGTGCAGGAAAGCGCGGGCGGCCGAGAGGCGCGCTTCGAGAATGGCGATCTCGCGTTGGACTGCGTTGTTCTTGGCCATCGCGGTGGTCGAGGAGCGGCTGTGGCGGCCGCGCGCCAGCTCGATGTAGGTCTCGAGCATGCGTCGGGCGAGACCCAGCGTCACGCTACAGAAGCCGCAGGCATAGAGCAGCGTCGAGCCGATGGGATAGATCGCACCATGCTCGCAACGTTCGTCGGCGACATCGCGCGCCGGTGCCCGGTCGTCGGGCACGAACAGATCCTCGACCGAGTAGCTATCACTGCCGGTACCGCGCAGCCCGAGCACATGCCAGTCGTCGATGATCTTGGCCTCGGACCGCAAGAAAAGGAAAGACCGGAGGTCGGGCCGGCCATAGCGGATGTGTGGCGTGCCGTCGGGGTTCTGCACCGCGCTATGGGCGCCCAGCCACTTGGTATGGCGACCGCCGCTGGCGAAGCTCCAGGTGCCGGTCAGCCGATAGCCGCCCTCGACACGGATCGCCTTGCTGTTGCTGTGGACCGCGCCCCAGGCCAGCCCGGCATAGGGGCCCTGGAACATCGCGGCTGCCGTGTCATGCGGCATGGCGGCGGCCGACGAGGCCATCGACACGTTGGATTGGTTGACGAACCAGCCGGTGCTGGCGTCGCCCCACGCCACCGCTTCGCAGGCCTTGCAGTAGTCGACCAGGGGCGTTTCCTGGCCGCCCATGCTCTTGGGCAGCAGCATGCGCAACAGGTCCTGTTCGGCCAGGGCGTCGACCACTTCGGGGTTGAGCTCGCGGCGGCGATCCATCTCCGGCCCATGCGCATCGAGCACCGCCTGCACGGCGCGTGCCCGCTCCGGAGCACTGGCAAGGACTGGCGGAACGGCTTTTTGCATCAGGCGTATCCTCGGCTGGGCATTGGTTGACTATAGAGGGGTCGGTCGCGACTGTTCAAAACGCGCCTGTGACCCATTCCGACAGGCGTGATGTCGGGGAGTCCGCGCTCATGTTGATCGGTTTCAACCTGCCGAACTCCGGCCCGCTGTCGGCCGCAGCCGACATGACCCGGCTCGCCACCGAAGGCGAGGCCATGGGTTTCGACTATCTCACCCTCACCGACCATGTGGTGCTGCCGGATACGAAGGTGCCGGGCTACCCCTACTCCGAGAGCGGCGAGTTCTACGAAGAAGCGCCGCTGGAACGGCACGAGCAACTTGCCGCCATCGCCTACATCGCGGCCAAGACCACGCGCATCCGCCTGGTCGCGGCGGTGTTGGTCGTGCCGCATCGGCCGGCCGTGCTGGCGGCCAAGACGCTCGCCACGCTCGACGTGCTGTCGGGCGGCCGGCTGGTGGTGGGCGTCGGTGCCGGCTGGCTCAAGGCGGAGTTCGACGCTGTGGTCACCACGCCGTTCGAAGCGCGGGGCACGGTGACCGACGAATACATCGATGCGTTCCGCGTGCTGTGGACCGAGCGATCGCCGCGCTTCGCGGGTCGCCATGTGCGCTTCGACGGCATCGTGCTGGAACCCAAGCCGGTCCAGAAGCCACATCCGCCGATCTGGGTCGGCGGCGAAGCGGGCCCCGCCCTGCGCCGCGCCGCGCGCGTCGGCGACGCCTGGTATCCGATCGGTTCCAACAACAAGCACCTGCTCGACACCTCGCCACGCCTCGCTGCCGGCATCGGCCGTCTGCGCAAGGCGGTGACCGAAGCGGGGCGCGACCCGGCCGCGGTCGGGGTGAGCTACCGCGTGAAGCGCTACGGCTCCGCCGTGCCGCCGAAGGCCACCGACGGCGAGCGGCGCCTGTTCTCGGGCAGCGACGCCGACGTGGCCGGCGATTTCCGCGCCTTGCGCGACCTCGGCGTCACGGCAATCGACATCGACTTCGGCGGCCGGCCGGACGTGGCGGCGACTCTGGCCGAGATGCGCCGCTTTCGCGCGGCGGTGATCGACAAGATCTGACGGCTACTCCGCTGCCATCGCCTTCGGCTTGCCCGAAAGCTTGGCCAGTTCCTCGGCGATCTGCACGGCGTTCCAGGCTGCACCCTTCAGGAGCTGGTCGCCGGCGACCCACAGCACCAGGCCGTTGGGATTGGAGAGGTCGCAGCGGATGCGGCCGACATGGACGTCGAGATCGCCGCTGGCTTCGAGCGGCATGGGGAAGTGGTTGGCCGCAGCATCGTCGACCACCTTGACGCCCGGGGCGCGGGCCAGGACGGCGCGCGCCTCCTCGGGCGACAGCGGCTTCTCGAGCTCGAGCGTGATGGCCTCGGAGTGCGCGCGCAACACCGGCACGCGAATGCAAGTCGGCACAATCGCGAGGTCGGGCATGTGGAACATCTTGCGCGTCTCTTCGACGACCTTGTTCTCTTCTTCGTTGTAGCCGTTCTCGGCCACCTTGGTGTTGTGCGAGAAGACGTTGAAGGCGATCTGGTGCGGGAACACCGCACGCTTGATCGTCTTGCCGGCGGCGAAGTCGCGGGTCTGGTCTTCCAGCTCCTGCATGGCCGCAGCGCCGGCACCCGACGCCGACTGATAGGTCGAGACGACGATGCGCTTGACGCCGACGGCTTTGTGGATCGGCCACACCGCGACCGAGAGGATGGCGGCGGTGCAATTGGGATTGGCGATCACGCCGTTGTGGCGCGCGAGGTCGCCGCCGTTGACCTCGGGCACGACCAGTGGCGTGGCCGGATCCATGCGGAAGGCCGAGGAATTGTCGACGACCACGCAGCCTGCTGCCTTGGCGGCCGGCACGAACTCGCGGCTGCGCGTGGCGCCGGCCGAGAAGAAGGCGATGTCGACGCCTTTGAAGGCATCGGCTTTCAGTTCCTCGACCTTGTGCGGCTTGCCTTTGAACTCCAGCGTCTTGCCGACCGAGCGGGCCGAGGCGAGCAGCTTGAGGGAGGCGACGGGAAAGTTCCGCCGCTCGAGGACGCGGAGGATTTCCACTCCGACCGCGCCGGTGGCGCCGACGATGGCGAGGTTCTTGGCGTTCATGATGGCGCGGAACATACAGAAGACGGCGTGCGCCGCAAGGCCGTCCGCCGCCGCAGCACGCCCTACTCGGCGGCCTTTTGATGCTTCTTGATCGCCGGCATCAAGCCCGTGGGGTCGACGAGCTTGCCGTGCGCCAGCATGTTGTGGGCGTGGGCGAGGTGATGCAGCGCAAAGGAGGTCTGCATGGCGCCGACCCGGCCCTGGGCATCCTGGGCGGCGTTGACCGCCTGCTTGACCAGTTTCAGGGCGAACAGCGGCTTCTGGGCGATGCGCCCGGCCATGGCGAGGCCGAACGATTCGAGCTCGGCCCGCGACACGACATGGTTGACCATGCCCAGCCGATGCGCCTCGCGGGCGCCGATCCAGTCGGCGGTGAACAGGAATTCCTTGGCCTTGCGCACGCCCATCTCCCAGGGATGGGCGAAGAATTCCGCGCCGCCCACGCCCATCGCCACCGAATGGTCGAGGAACTCGGCATCTTCCGAGCAGACGATCAGGTCGCACGGCCACATCAGCATCAGCCCGCCGATCATCACCTTGCCGTGCACCAGCGCCAGTGTCGGCTTGGGGATGTTGCGCCAGCGCTCACTGAAGCCGAGATAGATTTCCTGCTCGCGGGCATATTGCGCCTCGGCGCCGGGCTTGCCGAAGCCACCCCAGGTGCCGACGGTACGGTGCTTGCGCATGTTGCCGTGACCGTCGACCTCGCGCAGGTCGTGGCCGGACGAAAAATGCGGGCCATTGGCCGACAACACGATCACCTTGATCGCGTCATCCTGGGCGGCCCGGTCGAAGGTGTCGTTCAACGCATAGAGGAAAGCCGTGTCCTGGGCATTCCGCGTGTCGGGGCGGTTGAGGACGACGCGGGCAATGCCCGACGGCAGCGTCTCGTACAGGATCGGATCGGTCACGACACCCTCATCACAGTCAGTCCGGTATGCGGCAGCAAACGCTTCCGAGGCGTCGTCTGTCCAGGTGGAATCCGGCGCCCGACCGGAAGTCGGAACGGCCGCCCGCTACGCCGGCAACGCGGCAGTGATGATGATCTCGATCAGGTCGCCTTCGGGCATCACCGACTGCACGAAGGATCGCACGGGCCCGTGGCCGGCCGGCATCCATGTCGCCCAGGCTTCGTCGAACGCCGGCTTGTTGTCGTGGTCGGTCACGATGATCTCGGCCTTGACGATCCGGGTGCGGTCGAGCCCGGCCTCTTTCAGGTAGGTGTCGATGACGCCCAGCGCGCCGAGCGTCTGGACGCGAATGTCTTGCGTGCGATCGGGCGAGACCGCGACTGCCCAAAGAAAGCCGCCGCCGCCCGGCAGGCGATAGGTCGCCACCGACGACTTGGCTGGAAATCTCTTGTTGGGGACGCGGGTAATATCGGCCGTCATGGCGGTTGCTCCCGGTGTTGCCGCCGGATCGCGATCGCCACGGGTGCGTGCAGCCGGCCTCGGTACGAGTCATGGCAACATCACATCCGGATGGGGAGCATCAAGCGATTTCTCTCGTGCCCCGTGCCATATTGGCCGGCACCAGCCGACGATCCTTCCGACCAGCGAGCGAGCAGCCCAGCCATGCCGGCGATCCGACACACCTTCGTCGAGACCAGAGGCTTCACGACCCACGTCGCCCAATGCGGCAGCGGGCCGCCGCTGCTGCTGCTGCACGGCTGGCCGGAATTCTGGGCGACCTGGGAGCCGATGTTCGAGCGCCTGGCGGACCGCTATCGCCTGATCGCGCCCGACTTCCGCGGTTTCGGCGACAGCGGCAATCCGACGCCCGAGCGCTCCGACCAGGCCGGCCCCGACGTGCTGGCCGACGACATCGCCGCGCTGATGGCGGCGCTGGGCATCGGCCGCGCCGGCTTCGTCGGCCACGACGTGGGCGGCTACGTCATGCAACGCTTGGCCCTCGACCATGCCGACCGCGTCGCCGGATTGTTCTTCTTCAATTGCGGCACGCACGGCATCGGCGCGCGCTGGCGCGAGTCGCGGCAGATCAACGAGATCTGGTACCAGACCTTCCACCAGATGCCGTTCGCGCCGGCGATCGTCGGCGCCACGCGCGAGTCCTGTCGCGCCTATTTCCGCCATTTCCTGACGCACTGGTCGTACCGCAAGGACGCCTTCGACGGGGTGCTCGACCGCTGGGTCGACAATTTCATGCGCCCGGGCAACCTGCAGGGCGGCTTCAACTGGTACGTCTCGCAGAATGCCGGCCGGCTCGCCGTCATGGCCGGCATTGCGCCCAAGCCGCCAAAGATCCGCCAACCGGCGCGCGTGCTGTGGGGCCGCCACGATCCGGTGCTGCGCTGCGACTGGATCGATGTCGTGGGCGAATACTTCGAGGACGTCGAGGCCGACATCGCCGAGGACGCCGGCCACTTCGTGCACTACGAGAATCCCGATCTCGCGGCCACCGAGATCGACCAGTTCTTCCGGCGGATCGGCCAGATGTGAGCCAACTCAGCGACCCGAAACCGGCTACGACGGCAATACCCTCGTTCGGCTCTTGCGAGCGGCGGCGCGCATCGATCGGTCGAGAGTGGCCAGCGGCAGGTCATGTCGGATCGCCAGGTCGAGATAGATGGCGTCGTAGGCAGCAAGTCCGGTCTCCCGGCCAAGCGTCAAGACGGTCCGCAGTACGTGACCCCGTGTCGCGCCCTCTACGACGATGGGTAGCGACAGCAGTCGTGCCGTGAAGGCTCGCGACTGCGCCCGGTCCAGGCGCCGACGCCTCTCCGCAACCAACAAGACATTCGCCACTTCAGGTGCCCATATCGTCGGCACGAGTGCCGTATCGGTTGCCAACTGGTCGAGCAGGCGCCACGTCGCGTCCGTCGATTCGTCTTCAAAGCACCACGCCATGGTCACCGAGACGTCGAGGACGAATGCGGTCATGCCCTGCCCAAGTCACGCATTCGCCGCACCGAGAGTCCGCCCAGACGCCGACCTCGCGCCTCGCGTCTCATTGCCGCGATCGCCGCCCGCGCACGCACCTGGTCGACACCGCCTGCCGGGACGAGTCGCGCAACGGCTTTGCCATGTCTGGTGATAACGACCTCTTCGCCTTCGAGCACATGCTCGAGCAACGCCGAAAGCGTCGACTTCGCCTCAAAGGCACCGACCGTGATCATTACCGTGCTCCAACCAGAATTCTGGCCAGAATACAAGGCAGATCGGCCGGCGGCGAACGAAATCTACGCCGCCGCCGGCCGCTTGTCCGATCGGGCGGCGGCCTCGATCACCATGTTCTTCATCGCCTTCTGCAGCTTGTCGAAGGCCCGCACCTCGATCTGGCGGACGCGCTCGCGGCTGATGCCGTACTTGGCCGACAGATCCTCGAGCGTCTTGGGCTCGTCGATCAGGCGACGCTCGACGATGATGTGACGCTCGCGGTCGGTCAGCTGGCGCAAGGCGGCGGCCAGCATCTGCTTGCGCTGGTCGAGCTCCTGACTCTCGCCCAACCGAACCTCCTGGTTGGGACTCTCGTCGACCAGCCAGTCCTGCCATTCCATGTCGCCTTCGCTCTTGACCGGAGCGTTGAGCGAGGAATCGGGCGCGGCAAGGCGGCGGTTCATGTTCACCACCTCCTCCTCCGGCACGCCGAGGCGCGTGGCGATCTTGGTCACCTGCTCGGGCGACAGGTCGCCCTCGTCGATCGCCCGCATCTGGCCCTTGAGCTTGCGCAGGTTGAAAAACAGCTTCTTCTGCGCCGCCGTGGTGCCCATCTTCACCAGCGACCAGCTGTGCAGGATGTATTCCTGGATTGAGGCCCGGATCCACCACATGGCATAGGTCGCCAACCGGAAGCCGCGGTCGGGATCGAAGCGCTTGACCGCCTGCATCATCCCGACATTGCCCTCGGAGATCAGCTCGGCCACCGGCAGGCCATAGCCGCGATAACCCATGGCGATCTTGGCCACAAGGCGCAGGTGGCTGGTCACCAGGCGATGGGCAGCCTGGGTGTCACCATGCTCGCGCCAGCGCTTGGCGAGCATGAATTCCTCCTGCGGCTCGAGCAGAGGGAACTTCCGGATGTCCTGCAGGTAACGGCTGAGATTGCCCTCGGGCGTGAGGGTGGATGGCAGGGCGGGAAGGCTGGCAGCGGTACTCATGGGCTCCCCTTTCTACGGTACGCGACCAAACGCGGATTTAGCACTCTCGATGATCGACTGCTAAAGGCAGTCTACGAGTCCGACCGGCATTGGGTCAATAAAATCCTACTAATCCACTAGGATACTAAGGATTACTTAACGCCGTTCAGTTCTGCCAGCAGGCTCCTGAAGTCTTGCGGCAATTCTGAGGCGAACCGCATGAGTTTTCCCGTCGTCGGATGACGGAATTCTAGGACAGCGGCATGGAGGGCCTGACGCCCGAAGGTCCGCAGCGCCACCGGCTGCGCGGTCGACCGGGACTTCCGACCGTAGAGCGGATCGCCGACCACAGGACAGCCGAGATGCGCCAAATGAACCCGGACCTGATGCGTCCGACCGGTCTCGAGCTTGGCCCCGATCAGGCTGGCAAGCGGCGCCAGCGGCGGCCCAAAGCGCTGCTCGACCCAGTACTCGGTGACTGCGCGCCGCCCGCCGCTGCGGCGTACGGTCATGCGCTTGCGATCGACCGGATGGCGGCCGATGGCGGCCTCGATCGTGCCTTTCGTCGCCGTTGGCCCGCCCCAGACCAGCGCCCGATAGATGCGCGTGAGGTCATGGGCGGCGAACAACTTGGCGAGGGCACGGTGGCTCGCATCGTCCTTGGCCACCACCATGACGCCCGACGTGTCCTTGTCGAGCCGATGCACGATCCCCGGCCGGCGGACGCCGCCGATGCCCGACAGGCTGTCGCCGCAATGGGCCAGCAGGGCGTTGACCAGTGTGTTGTCGGGATTGCCCGGCGCGGGATGGACAACCAGCCCGGCAGGCTTGTCCAGCACCAAGAGGGCGGCGTCCTCGTACAGGATGTCGAGCGCCATGTGCTGCGGCAGCGGCGTAGCCGGCGCGGGCTCGGGAATATCGACGACGAAGCGTTCGCCCGTTTTGACCTTGCGGGACGGCTCTTCTATCGTCGCGCCGTCCGCAAGCGCCACCCGGCGGCTTTCGATCAACGCCTTCACGCGGCTGCGCGTGAGGCCCGGCAAGGCCGCCACGAGCGCACGGTCGAGCCGTTCGCCCGAGGCGTCCTGATCGACGGTCACGTAGTGGCGGCCGCTCATCATGGAGTCTTCGTTGGCGTCCCCTGCTCAGGCCTATGCACCGCTGTGGCTGAAGGTGCTGGTCATCGTGATGGGCCTGTTGATCATCGCGGGCTTCATCGTAATTGCTGCGGAGATCGCCCGCCGCATGTCTAGCCCCAACACCGGCCGCTCGCCAGCCGCCAGTTTCAGCGAACGCATCGCGCTGCCGGCCGGCGCCCGCGTGGTGTCGATGACGGCGGCCGGCGATCGCCTGCTGGTCCATGTCGAGACCCAGGGCGGGCCGACCGCAGCCTATGTCGTCGACCCGCGCACCGGCACCCTGCTGGGCACCATCGAGTTCACGCCCGGCATCGCGCGATAGCGATGCCGTGCAATCGCCAGGATCCGAGATGAACTTCCGCAGTGACAACGAGGTTGGCGCCCATCCGGCCGTCATCGCCGCCGTCGGCCGCGCTTTCACCAGCGGCAGCGCCTTCTCCTACGGCGCCGACGAATGGACACAGCGCGTCGAGCGTCGCCTGCGCGAAGTGTTCGACAAGCCCGACCTGGTGGCCTTCCCGGTCGTCACCGGTACGGCCGCCAACAGCCTGGCGCTCGCTTGCTGCAGCCCGCCCTGGGGCGCCATCTACTGCCATCCGATGGCGCACATCGCGGCCGAGGAGACCGGGGCGCCGGAGTTCTTCACCGCCGGCGCCCGGCTGTTTCGTATCGACGGCGCGGCAGGCAAGGTCGATGCGGTGAAGCTCGCGGCCGCGTTGGCGCAGCCGGTCTACGGCGTGCCGCATTTTGCCCAGCCGGCCGCCGTCAGCATCACCCAGGCGACCGAATGCGGC
>VGCQ01000091.1 GCA_016870055.1 Alphaproteobacteria bacterium
GATGCTTATGCATTGAATGTCCATGCAATTGCATAAAAAAGCCAGCCAGTGACACCCCAGCCCGTGGCCGCCCCGTTGACCCTGGTCTCGTTCGATCTCTGTCCCTATGTCCAGCGCGCCGCCATCGTGCTGGCCGAGAAGGGTGCTCCGTTCCGGCGGATCGACGTCGATCTCGCGGCCAAGCCCGACTGGTTCAAGGCGATCTCGCCGTTCGGCAAGGTGCCGCTGCTCAAGGCGGGCGACCACGTCCTGTTCGAAAGCGCGGCCATCGTGGAGTACCTCGAGGAGACGCAAGGCAAGCCGCTGCATCCCGCCGATCCGCTCAGTCGCGCTCGTCATCGCGGCTGGATGGAGTTCGGCTCGTCGATCCTGGCCGACATTTGGATCGTCGAGACGACGGCCGATCGTGCGTCATTCGATGCCAAGGTGGCGATCCTGAAAGAGAAGTTCCAGCGGCTCGAAGGAGAATTGGGCGGCGGTCCCTACTTTGCGGGTGATCGCTTCTGCATCGTCGATGCCGTCTTCGCGCCGGTCTTCCGCTATTTCGATGTGTTCGACGGCATGGTCGACCTCGGCGTCTTCGCCGCGACACCCAAGGTCCGCGCCTGGCGCCGCGCCCTCGCGATCCGGCCGTCGGTGGCGAACGCCGTGGTCGCCGACTATCCGCGACGGCTGAGCGCTTTCCTCGAGCGCCAAGCCGGGATCATCACCCGGCAAGCGGCCGCCTGACGTGGCCGCTACGCGGCTTCCTGCGCCGCCGTCGGACCGTCGCCGCGCGTGGTGGTGCGCCTGACGTCGCGCACCAGATTGAGGTCGTCGTAGCGCCGTACGCGATGCATGGTGGCGCGGTTGTCCCACATGACGAGGTCGTGTTGTGTCCAGCGGTGGACGTAGACGAACTCCGGCCGCGTGGCGTGCTCCATCAAGTCGCGGATGAAGGCCATGGCCTCGGGCTGCGGCCAGCCGACGATGGTGCCGATGTGGGCCGACAGGAACAGCGATTTGCGGCCCGACACCGGGTGCGTGCGCACCAGGCGATGGCGCACCGGCCTCATGGCCACGCGCTCGTCGGGCAGGAAGTCGGTGAAGCCGAGCTGGCCGCGCGAGTAGATCAGCGAATGCTCGCAAACGACGTCCTCGATCTCGGCCTTGGTCGCCGCATCGAGCGCGTCGTAGGCCGCGCGCATATCGGCGAACTCGGTGTTGCCGCCTTTGGCCACGACGATGCGGCCGCTCAGGATCGAGTACTTGGCCGGCACGACGCGGAACGAGGCGTCGGAGTGCCACAGCCGGTTGCCCAACGACGCCATGCGCCGCTTGCTGTCGCGCGCGAGCTTGTCGCCCGAGTTGTCGAGGTTGGAGACATCGGCAAAGGCCGGATCGAGCCGCAGCTCGGCATTGCGCACCGTCGAGTTGGCGCCTTCCTCCAGCGCGCCGAAGTTGCGCGTGAAGGCGAGCTGCTCGGCATCGTCGATCTGCTGGCCAGGCAGCACCAGCACGGCGTGCCTGGCCATGCCGGCGTCGACCGCCGCGATCTCGGGGGCAGCGAGCGGTTTGCGGACGTCGACGCCCGTCATCCGCGCGCCGATATGGTGGGTCAGCGGCTCGATCAGCATGCGCCCCAGTCAACACCAGCGACCGACCGAGGGGAATGCCATTCCCGCAAGGCAGGGCTGCGGGTGGCCGCCGGTGGACGGTCGCTGGTGGTTGGGGCGAGCTCGTTACGCCGCCCTTTTGGCCGACTTGCCGGCGTTGCGGGCCCTGGCCCGGAAGGCTTGGTTGACAGGGCTCAGCGGCTTCGCCGCCAGCCGTTCATTGGCCAGCGCCTCCGCCACCTCGCGCATGCCGCCGCGCAGGGCCGCTTCGATCAAGGTCCAGTCGATGATGTCGCGCTGAGCATGGCTGCCGCCGAAGCTGTTGGTGATGAAGCGCGTGCCATGCAGCAGGTCGACCGCCGTTCCATAGTCGCCATGCCAGAAGGCGGAAAAGCCTTCGATCAGCGGCGCGGCGGTGGCGCGTCCCCAGGCGGCGACCTCGCCGCTGGCCGACTTGCTCTCATGGTAGCCCTTGGCGACACGGGCGACGTCCTTCATGCGGCCGGCGCCGAGATAGGCCATGACGGCGTGCCAGTCGTTGAACGGGTAGGTCCGACCGTCGGCATGGCTGTCCCAAGCCGCGGCAAGCTCGCCCCACCGGTTGCCGACGTCGAGCCCGGTCAGATGCAACCGCCATAGCAGGGCCGAAGCGTCGATGAGGTCGAGGGCGACGGCGCTGCGGTACTGGCGGATCGGCCCGTCATAGAGAGCCATCACCCGGTCGATCTGGCCGAGGTCGAGATGGAAGACGGCACGGTGCCACCAATTGTGCACCTTGAAGAAGTTGGCGTCGGCCGACCAATGCGGTTCGCGGGCGATCATCCAGCCGATGCCGTCCTGGGCGCGGCCCTGCATCTCCATGACGTGGGCGACGGCATGATGGGCCCAGCTGTCGAGCGGCTCGAGGCTGACCGCCCTCCGCCCCATCTCCTCGGCGCGCAGGTAGTCGCCGGTTTCCTCGAGGCCGAAGGAATACATGCCGAGCAGGATCGAATAGCCGGGCAGGTCGGGAGACCAAGCCGGCAGAGCGCGCGCGATACGGTCTCTGAGGTCGCGCGCATTGGTGCGGAAGAAATCCATCTGATGGCCGACCTGCAGGGCGACCAGATCGTGCGGAAAGGACATGCTGTGTCGGTCGAGCGCTGTCGCCGCCGCCGTCCACTCGCCGGCCACGACATGATCGAGGGCAGCGATGTGCCCGGCTTCGCGCTCGTTGAGGCGCAGCTTCTTGACCTCGGCGATCGTCGCCTTGGCCTGTTCCACGGCATCCGGCTCGGTCGCAAGGGCGAGCAGATGGGCCTTGAGGATGTACGCCATGGCGAAGTCGGGAGCAGCCGACATTGCCTCGGCCAGCAGCGCTATCGGATCGCCGTGAAGGAGGTTGAACGCCCGCACGGCCTTGCCGTAGAGGGTGGCCGCTTCATCGGTCGCGCCGCTGAGAGAATGTCCTTGCAGATCCTTGATCATGGTCGTTCCTTTCGTCGTTGAGGTCCTGAGAGATTGTCGTTCTTCCGTCTAGGCGGCGCGGTGGACGATCGGAGCCTCCGCCTCGACGATGTCTGCCGCGGCGCGGGCGGGTTCCTCCCAATGCGGAGAATGGCCGGTGCCGTGGTAGGTGATCAGCCGAGCTTTGGCGATCGATCGGACGAGGCGTTCCTGCTCGGCCCGCGAGCAGAAGGCGTCGCGGTCGCCCCAGATGATCCGGGTCTCGGCGGTGACGCGATCGAGCAGCGCACTGCGATCCTCCTGCATCACGGCTTTGAGCGCGTTGCGCCAGACATGAGCGGGCAGCTTCAGACTTTCCGCCACGACACCGTCGAGGAATCCAGCGGGTACCGGCCGCGCCAGCGTGCTCGTCTGGAAGTCGCGCACGAAGCCGGGGTCGACCGGATCGACCAGCCGGTCGATCGCATCGCGCCATAGCGCGTCGACGTCAGGGTTGCCCTTGAGCGAAGCGAAAGCGCCGATCAGCACCAGGCGGCTGACCCGTTCGGGCGAGTCCTGGGCGAGGCGCTGGGCCACCAGGCTGCCCATCGAATGGCCGACGACGACGGCGCGATCGATGTCGAGCTGGTCCATCACCCTCTGCACGTCGCGCGCCATGATCTCGGTGCCGTAGGGGCCGTCGGGCTTGGAGGAGTCGCCATGGCCACGCATCGAGAGGGCGACCAGGTGCTTGGACCCGGGCAGCTCGCTCATCAGCGGCCGGTAGGAGCGCCAGGAATCGCTGTAGCCATGCAACAGGACGATGGCCTCGCCGTTGCGGTCGCCGCATTGGGCGCCGGCCAGGGAGACGTCGCGCTCGACGTCGCAGAAGAACTCCGAGAATGATGGCACGGTGCCCTCTCCGTTGTTTGCGGCCGCGGTCGGGGAGATAGCCGTCACGGGCCGGCCGGTCTTGAAGGCTTGTTCAGGACTCACTTAAATTTGCCTGAAACCTCATGCAGAGTGCGGAGATCGGCCGACACCGCGATATCCTGATGACGCCCAGTCTGCTGCAATTCGATTCCTTCACGCTCGACACCGACCGGCTCCGTCTGGTCGGGCCGGACGGCGAGGTGGCGTTGCGGCGCAAGAGCTTCGATGTCATCCGCCATCTGGTCGAACATGCCGGGCGGGTCGTCAGCAAGGATGACCTGATGCAGGCCGTCTGGGCGGGCGTCACGGTGAGCGACGAATCCCTGTCGCAGTGCATCAGCGAGATCCGCCGGGCCATCGGCGACAGCAGCCAGCGCATCGTGAAGACGGTGCCGCGGCGCGGCTATGTGATCGACGTGCCGGTCGTGACAGGCGGCGAACCGGCGGGAGTCGCCACGGCGGCGGCCGACAGCCCCGCTGGCAACACCTTGTCAGTCATGGTGGCGGCGACTCGGCCATCGATCGCCGTCCTGCCGTTCGAGCCGGTCGGCGGCGCGGCCGACGCCGATCTCGAGGGCTTTGCCGACGGGCTTACCGAGGACATCATCACCGGCTTGTCGCGCATCAAGGCGTTCTGGGTGATCGCGAGCGGCACGATGTTCACTTACAAAGGCAACACCGTCGATGTGCGCGCCGTCGGCCGGGATCTCGACGTTCAATACGTGGTGAGCGGCCGGTTGCGCAAAGCTGCTGGCAGGCTTCCCCTGACGGCGCAGTTGACCGAGGCGGCGAGCGGCCGGCAGGTCTGGGCGGCCAAGTTCGATCGCGCCGGCGACGGTTGGTTCGAGTTGCAGGACGACCTGACGCAGTGCGTCGTGGCCTCGGTTCAAGTCCAGCTCATTGTCAGCGAAGGCAAGGCGGCTGGCCGCAAGGCGCGGTCGAGCGCGGCGGTCGGCGATCTGTTGGCATGGTCGTGGGAGCGGCTCTATCGGACGACCGCCGATGGGCTGAAGGAAGCCGTGGCGAGCGCGGAGAAAGCGCTGCAGATCGATCCGGCGAACGGCGAAGCTTGTCGCCTGCTCGCAGCTGCGATGTGGCATCAGGCGTATCGCGGCCACATCGCCTGGGATCGCTCGGCGGCCGAGCGCGTGATGTCGTTCGCGCAGCGCGCCGTTCTCGCCGAGGATGCCGACGAGTACTCGCACTGGGTGCTCAGCCTGGCCCATTTGATGGCCGGCCAGCACGATCGCGCGGTCGTCTCCTTGCAGAGTGCCCTGGACATCAACTCGATTTTTCCCTTGGCCTACGGCACGCTCGGAACCGTGCTGGCATGGGGCGGCAAGCCCGAGGAATCGATCGCCAACAATCAACAAGCCCTGAAGATCAACCCGGGCGATCCGCTGAACGCGCATCGCTACTTCGGCCTGGCGTTGGCTCACTACCTCGCCTCGCGCTATGCGCTAGGGGTGGAGAACGGAGCGCTTGCCGTTCAGCTCCTGCCGGAGTGGTGGCTCGGCCTTGTCATCTATGCGGCCAGCCTGGCGCAGGCCGGGCGGCTCGTCGAAGCGAGAACGGTGGCCGGCGATTTGATGCGCGTTCGGCCCGACATGACCGTGTCGGCCCTGGAGAGTCTGCCGTTCGCCGCAGCGTCGGACCGCGATCACGTCGCAAAAGGCCTACGCAAGGCAGGCTTGCCGGTAGGCTGAGCCAGCGGGCCGCCGGTCGGCGCGACAGGCCTTCAACGCAACGCTGCCGCGATGTTGCCGCCGTCGACCGTGATCACCGCGCCGCTGGTCTTGGCGGCCTTGGCCAAGGCGACGAAGGCCTGCGCCACGTCGTCGGCCGTGACTTCCAAACCGAGCAGGTTGCCACCCATGTAGTCGGCCTCGCTCAGGCCACGTGCCTTGGCGCGCTGGGCGATCATGGAGTCGGTCAGCAGGCCGGAGCGGATGCGATCGGCATTGACGGCATTGGCGCGGATTCCCTCGGCGCCATGATCGACGGCGTACTGGCGACTCAGGAACAAGGTCGCGGCCTTGGGCAGACCGTAAGGGCCGAAATCGGGGCCCGGATTCACCGCCTGCTTGGAGGCATTGAACAACAGGCAACCACCCAATCCCTGGGCACGCATGATGCGCACGGCGTTCTGCGCCACGCTCTGATGGGCCCAGAAGTTGAGCTCGAAGCTCTCGCGCAAGGTTTTGTCGGCGACGTCGCCGATCTTGCCCTGCCAGGCGGCGCCGGCGTTCGATACCACGATGTCGACGCCGCCGTAGGTTGCCGCCACCTTGTCGAAAGCGGCGCGCACTTGGCCGGCGTCGGTGACGTCGCAGGCGATCGCCAAACCCTTCACCTTGGAGACGTCGCGGTCGATCACCGCGACCTCGGCGCCCTCGCGGGCGAAGGCCGCGGCGGTCGCCGCTCCGATGCCCGACGCGCCGCCGCTGACGACCACGACGCGCCGCGCCAGCGGCTTTTCGCCGGCGGCGCCGAGCTTGGCCTGCTCCAGCGACCAGTACTCGATGTCGAAGATGTCGGGCTCGGGAATGCACTGGTAGGTGCCCAGTCGCTCGGCGTCGGCCACGACCTCGACCGTGGTCTCGGCGAGGTCGGCTGCGATCTTGGCGTCCTTCGAGGTGTTGCCGACACCGAACAGGCCGAGGCCCGGCACCAGCACGACCCGCGGGATGGGATCGAGTTCCTTCTTGGGCGGAAGCTGCCGCGCGTTGTGGCGGGCGAAATAGGCGCGATAGTCGGCGACGTACTTCTCGAGCGCGGCTTTGGCGTCGTGGGCGAACGCTTCGAGCTTGCCTGCCGCAGGCGCCGGCACGACGAGCGGCACGCCCTTGGTGCGAATGGCGTGGTCGGGCGTCACCGGGCCCTGCTGGCTGTAGCGGCCGATTTCCTTGCCACCGACATAAGCCAGGGTCTGCGGACCGGTGCGGAACTCCAGGACGAAACGCTGCGCTGCCTCGCGGCCGCCGCTCTTGGCCGGCAACGACAGCAACCCGCGCAGGATCGGAGCCACCTCGCCGATCGGGGCGACGCGCTCGGGCAGCGCCGCGCCGGGGAAGATCTTGCGTGTCGCCTTGGCCAGCCGCTGCTCGGCCAGGGTCACGAGATCGATCATGCGCCCGTAGGCTTCTTCGGCGGTGGCGCCCATCGAGAAGATGCCGTGCTTCAGCAGGATCAGGCCTTCGACGTCGGGGTTGGCGCGGCTCACCTCGCTTGCTTTCTTGGCAAGCGCGAAGCCCGGCATGATGTAGGGCACCAGCGCCGCGCGCTTGCCATAGAGGTCGGCGGCCAGCGCCTCGCCGTCGGGTTGGTCGGTCAGCGCGAGTACGGCGTTGGAGTGGGTGTGGTCGATGAATTTGTGCGGCAGGAAGGCGTGCAGCAAGGTCTCGACCGACGGGTTGGGCGCCTTGCTGTCGAGCAGATTGCAGCGCTGGACGTTGACCATGTCCTCGTCGGAGAGCGCCTGCAGACCTTGCAGGTCGCGCAACGGCGCCAGCCGCACCGCCGGCAGGCCGGGCGCCTCGATCGTGCCCATGTCCCAGCCGCTACCCTTGACGCATAGCACCTCGACTGGCTGGCCGGTGATGTCGGCCATCTTGGTTTTCACCGAGGTGTTGCCGCCGCCGTGCAGCACCAGGCGCGGTTCGCCGCCCAGCAGCCGCGTCGTGTAGACGCGCAGGGCCAAATCCTCGCCGATCCCTTGGACGGCATGCCGGGCGACGGCGGCCTTGGCGTCGGAAGCGGACCACAGGTTTTGCATTCACTGCTCCTTCAGCCGTGGGCGATGACGACCTTGCCGAAATGCTGCTGGCTTTTCATATGGCGGTAGGCGTCCTTCGCCGCCGCAAACGGAAATACCTTGTCGATGACCGGCTCGAGGCGGTGCGCTTCGATCGCGCGGTTCATGGCTTCGAACATCTGCCTGTTGCCGACATAGAGGCCCTGGACGCCAAGGTTACGGCGCAGGATCGGCATCGGATCGACCTGTGCGCCCGGTCCGGTCAGCAAGCCGATCACGGCGATGCGGCCGCCGATGCGCGTCGCCAGGAAGGACCGCGGCAAGGTTCCCGCGCCGCCGACCTCGACGGTGATGTCGACGCCCCGGCCGCCGGTCAGCTTTGCGACTTCCTGGTCCCAGTCGGGCGTCGTCCGGTAGTCGATCACGGCCTCGGCGCCCATCGCCTTCAGCCGCTCGGCCTTGGCCTTGGCGCCCGAGGTCGCGATCACCCGAGCGCCGAACAGGCGCGCGAACTGCAGGGCGAAGATCGACACGCCGCCGGAACCCTGAACCAGCACGACATCGCCCGCTTTGACGCCGCCGATTTCGACCAGGGCGTGCCAGGCGGTGACGGCGGCGCAGGGCAGCGCGGCGCCTTGCTCGAAGGAAAGATGCTTGGGCAGATGGACGGTGCCGTCTTCCTCCAGCACGGCAAGCTCGGCCAGCATGCCGTCGATCGCGCCGCCCATGGCCGAGGCGATGGCGGCATCGTCGATCGCCCCGCCCGGCCAGCGCTGCATGAAGCAGCCGGCGACGCGGTCGCCAGGCTTGAATCGCGTCACGCCCGTACCCACCGCCACCACCTCGCCGGCGCCGTCCGACAGTGGGATCAGGTCGGGCTTGGGCGCGGCGCGGGCATAGTTGCCTTCGACGGTGATCAGGTCGCGGTAGTTGAGCGAAGACGCCCGCACCCGCACCAGCACCTGGCGCGGGCCGGGCGCCGGATCCGGCCGGTCGACCAGGGCCAGCGAGTCGATCCCCTTGGGTGCGGGAATGACGTGGCACTTCATCACTGGCCGCCCTTCAACTCCACGATGGTCTTGGCCATCACGGCCTCCTGGTCCCACGGGAACAGGATCCAGGTGTCCTGGCTGACCTCGGTGATGTAGGAGTCCACGGTCGGCCGGCCGGCCGGCTTGGCGTAGACCGTAGCGAAATGCGCCTTGGGCAGGCGTGCGCGCACAGCGCGGGCGGTGACGCCGGTGTCGACCAGGTCGTCGACGATCAGCCAGCCCTCGCCGTGGTCCTGCTCGGCGGTCGTGCCCTTCAGCAGCTCGACCTTGGCACCGCGTTCCATGCGGTCATAGGTCGAGCAGCAGATCGTGTCGATCAGCCGCAGGTTCAGTTCGCGGGCGACGATGGCCGCCGGTACCAGCCCGCCGCGGGTCACCGCCACCAGCCCCTTGAACGGGCCGATATCGGCCAGCCGCCAAGCGAGCGCCCGTGCGTCGCGATGCAGTTCCGTCCACGAGACGGGGAACATCTTGTTGTAGCCGGCGCCGCTCGCCATGAGATTTCGTCTCCTGCCTTGTCCGGTTGGGCTTGCCCCTTGCCGGACGCTGCACTAACACCTTCGGCCGACACAATGAAGATCGGCCGCTCGGGATCAATAGGGACGGAGTCCGCCACGCTATGTCGTTCGAACTAACGCCGGCTTTCTGGAGCGGTCTGGTTCAGATCATCCTGGTGAACATCGTCCTGTCCGGCGACAACGCGCTGGTCATCGCGCTGGCCTGCCGCAACCTCGAGAAGCGCCACCAGAGGCCGGCCATCCTGGCGGGCAGCGCCGGCGCCATCATCCTGCGCATCATCTTCGTGCTGATCGTCGATCAGCTCCTGAAGATCAGCTACCTCAAGCTGATCGGCGGCCTGCTGCTGCTGTGGATCGGCGTCAAGCTGGTGCAGGGCGAGGAGGAGGACGAGGACGGCGTAAAGGCTTCGAGCTCGTTGTGGGGCGCCATCCGCACCATCATCATCGCCGATGCGGTGATGAGCCTGGACAATGCCATCGCCATCGCCGCCGCCGCCCATGGCGACACGACGCTGATCGTGCTCGGCCTGCTCATCAGCATCCCGCTGATCATCTTCGGCGCCACGCTGATCATGGTGTTGCTCAATCGCTTCCCGATCATCGTGATCGCCGGTGGCGCGCTGCTGGGCTACATCGCGGGCGAAGTGCTGGCGACCGATCCGGCTTACGCCGACAAGCTCGCCGCCACCATCCCCAACGCCAAGCTCGTCTTCGAGGTCGGCTGCGCGGTGCTGACCGTGGCGCTGGGCTACTGGCTGCAGCGGCGCGCCAAGGCCCGTAAGCACGCCGAGCCGGTCGACCTCGCGACCGAGAGCAAGAAGGAGTAGCGGCCATGGCCAGGATGAAGGCGGTCCTCGTTGCCGTCGACGGTTCCGACGTCTCCGATCGCGCCGTCCGCCATGCCCTCGACTTGATCGCCGCCGGCCTCGGCGCCGAGCTGCACCTGCTCAACGTCCAGCCCAACCTCGGCGGCGCCATCTCGGCCTTCGTGTCGCGCGAGCAGATCGATTCTTACCATCGCGAGGAAGGGCAGAAGGCGTTGGCCTCGGCGGTGGCGATCGCCAAGCAGGCCGGCGTCGCCACCAAGGTCCATATCGGCGTCGGCCGCCACGGCGAGATCGTCGGCGACTTCGCCGACAAGCTCGGCGCCGGCCTGATCGTGCTCGGCACACGCGGCCACACCGGGCTGGCCGGCGTGCTGCTGGGCTCGGTCGCCCAGGACGTGATCGCCCATGCCAAGGTGCCGGTCGTCCTGGTGAAGTAGGCCGGCCCCGGTTGTTGCCGCGGGCGGGACGGCGTAGAACCGCGCCGCACGCCTGAGGAGGTTGCGGAGTGGCCGACCAGTTGTGGCGACGCGAGGCGCTGGCGCCCTATGCCACATTGCCGTGGCAGAGCCGCGGCCGGCTGCACGACGAGCCCGCCGCGGCCTCGCGCAGCCCCTTTCAGCGCGACCGCGACCGCATCATCCACTCGACGGCGTTCCGGCGGCTGAAGCACAAGACCCAGGTCTTCGTCTATCACGAGGGGGATCACTACCGCACGCGCCTCACCCATTCGCTGGAAGTGGCGCAGATCGCCCGCACCATCTGCCGCACCCTGAGGCTTGACGAGGATCTCGGCGAAGCCGTAGCGCTCGCCCACGATCTCGGCCACACGCCGTTCGGCCACGCCGGCGAAGAGGCGCTGCACGCCGCCATGAAGCCGTTCGGCGGCTTCGACCACAACGCCCAGACCCTGCGCATCCTGACCAAGCTCGAGGAGCGCTACGCCGAGTTCAACGGCCTCAACCTCACCTGGGAGACGCTGGAAGGGGCGGTCAAGCACAACGGGCCGCTGCTCGAGGACGGCCGCACGCTCGACGACCTGCCGGCCGCCATCGTCGAGTACAGCCGCGATCACGATCTCGAACTCGCGGGCCATGCCGGACCCGAGGCGCAGGTCGCGGCGCTCTCAGACGACATCGCCTACAACAACCACGACATCGACGACGGTCTGCGCGCCGGCCTGTTCGGCATCGCTGATCTCGCCGCCCTGCCGTTGGTCGGCGAGATGTTCACCCTGGTCGCCGCCAAGTATCCCGGCATCGACCAGGCGCGGCTGATCCACGAAGCGGTGCGGCGGGTGATCAACGCCATGATCGAGGATCTGCTGGCCGAGACGCAGCGTCGCCTGATCGCGGCGGCGCCCAAGTCGGTCGCCGAAATCCGCGCCCTCGGCCGGCCGGTGGTCGGCTTCTCCGAGCGCATGGCCGAGACCGACCGCACGGTGAAGCAGTTCCTGTACGGCCGCATGTACGAGCACTGGCACCTCAACCGCTCGCACTCCAAGGCCCGCCGCGTGGTGATGGATCTGTTCGGCCTGTTGTTCGCCGAGCCCAATTGCCTGCCGCCGCCGTGGCGCGAGCGCGCCGAGGCGGCCGAACGCGCCAACCGCGCCCGCATTGTCGCCGACTACATCGCCGGCATGACCGACCGCTATGCCATGGACGAGCATCGGCGGCTGTTCGACCTGTACAATTGACCATGGCTCGGGTGACAAGCTGGCCCGAATAGGCAATACCCGCGCCCCATGAACCCCTACCGCCATTTCATCGGCGAGATCGAGGCGGCGCTCCGGGCCCTGCAGGCGGCGGGTGAGCTGCCATCGCCGCTCGACTTCTCGGCCATCACCGCCGAGCCGCCGCGCGATCCGGCGCATGGCGACATCGCGACCAACGCCGCCATGGTGCTGGCCAAGGCGGCGAAGAAGAAGCCGCGCGACATCGCCGAACCGCTGCTCGCCAGGCTCGAGGGCAATCCCCACGTCGTCGGCGGCGCGGTCGCGGGGCCGGGTTTCATCAACCTCAAGATCTCGGACGCCTTCTGGCGCGAGCGGCTGCGCGACTGCCTGAAGGCGGGCCTCGCCTACGGCGATTCGACCATGGGGCAGGGCGCCAAGGTCAATGTCGAGTACGTGTCGGCCAATCCGACCGGGCCCCTGCACGTGGCGCACGCGCGCGGCGCGGTGGTGGGCGACGCGCTCGCCAATCTGCTGCTCAAGGCGGGCTACGCTGTCACCAAGGAATACTACATCAACGATGCCGGCGCGCAGGTCGACAAGCTCGGCCAGTCGACGTTCCTGCGCTATCGCGAAGCGTTGGGCACTCCGATCGGCGAGATTCCCGAAGGTCTCTATCCCGGCGAGTATCTGAAAGAGGTCGGGGCGGCGATCGCCAAGCGCGACGGTGCGCGCTGGATCGACAAGCCCGAAGTCGACTGGCTGGCGGAAATGCGCGCCTTTGCCATCTCGGCGCTGATGGCCGAGATCAAAGCCGACCTCGCCACACTCGGCGTCACGATGGATCGCTATTCCTCGGAACGCGCCCTGGTCGACGCCGGTGCGGTCGATCGCGCCTTCGAGGAACTGCAGCGTCAGGACCTGATCTATCTGGGCCGCCTCGAGCCGCCCAAAGGCCAGAAGCCCGACGACTGGGAGGACCGCGAGCAGACCCTGTTCCGCGCCACCCGGTTCGGCGACGAGGTCGACCGGCCGTTGAAGAAGTCGGACGGCAGCTGGACCTATTTCGCCAACGACATCGCCTACCATCACGACAAGTTCCGCCGCGGCTTCGCCGACATGATCGACATCTGGGGCGCCGACCACGGCGGCTACGTCAAGCGCCTCAAGGCGGCGGTGAGCGCCATCACCGCCGGCAAGGGCGCGCTCGACGTCAAGATTTGCCAGCTCGTGCGCGTGATGAAGAATGGCGAGCTGGTGCGCATGTCCAAGCGCGCCGGTACATTCGTTACATTGCGCGACCTGCTCGACGAGGTCGGGCCCGATGTCGTGCGCTTCACCATGCTGACGCGCAAGAACGACGCGCCCTTCGACTTCGACCTGGTCAAGGCCACAGAACAGTCACGCGATAATCCGGTGTGGTACGTCCAGTATGGCCACGCACGGACGCGCTCCGTGTCGCGGCAGGCAGCCGCCGCCGGCGTCGCGATCGAGGGGTTGGACAGCGCCCCGCTCGATCGTCTGGGCGACGCCGGCGAGCTGGCCTTGGTGCGCCTGATCGCCCAGTGGCCGCGCCAGGTCGAGGCGGCCGCGGCGGCCCACGAGCCGCACCGCATCGCCTTCTATCTCTATGACCTCGCCGCCGCGTTCCACGCCCACTGGAACCGCGGCCGCGAAGAGCCCGGCCTGCGCTTCGTGGTCGAGGGCGATAGCGAGCTCACCCGGGCCCGACTGGCGTTGGTACAGGGAATCGGTTTTGTGATAGGATCGGGCCTTAAGGTCTTCGGCGTCACACCCGTCGAGGAAATGAGATAAAAAAATGCACATCCGCCGGTCCCCCTCCGGCGACGGTCCTACGATCTACCGACCCAACGAGTCGGTGGCCATGCGGCTCGATCCGCCGCCGAGGCCCGTCGCGCACGAACCCGATTCCATCCCGCCGCCACCGCGCGACTCCCTGCTGTCGCGCGTCAACCGACGGCGCGGCCAGATCCTCACCGT
>VGCQ01000092.1 GCA_016870055.1 Alphaproteobacteria bacterium
GCCGCTCATGCGCGCATCGGAGATACGGATCATGTCCTTCACGCCAGCGCGGGCCAGCTTCATGGGAATGGGGAACGATCCGGCTTCCGGCATGCCAGGGGCGCCCTTCGGCCCGGCGTTGCGCAGCACCAGAATATCGTCGGCCTTCACATCGAGCGTCGGGTCGTCGCCACGCGCGGCGAGATCCTCCAGGGAGTCGAACACCACCGCGCGGCCGCTGTGCTTGAGCAGCGCCGGCGAGGCGGCCGCGTGCTTGATCACCGCGCCGCGTGGCGCCAGGTTGCCGCGCAGCACTGCCATGCCGCCGGTCGGCTTGATGGGGTTGGCCGGCGTGCGGATCACCGTCTGGTTGGGGACGATCTCGGCTGAGTCGATCACCTGCTTGAGCGTGCGGCTCGCCACGGTCGTGCATCGCTCGTCGAGGTGCCGGCGAATCTCGCGCATCAGCCGCGAGTTCCCGCCGGCCCAGTGGAAATGCTCCATATAGTGGTCGCCCGAGGGCTTGAGGTCGACCAGCACCGGCACCTTGCGACCGATCGCGTCGAACTCCTCGAGCTCGATCGCAATGCCGAGCCTGCGCGCGACGGCCGTCAGATGGACCAGTGCATTGGTCGAGCCACCGATTGCCTGCAGGACGGTCAGGGCATTGCGGAACGCCGCCTTGGTCATGATCTCGCTGGGGCGCGGACCGTGCTTGCGCGCCATCTCGGCGGCCAATCGACCACTTGCCTCGGCGACGCGCAGCCGATCGGAGTGCGTGGCGGGAATCGAACCGCTGCCCGGCAAGCCCATGCCGAGCGTCTCGACCATGCAGCCCATGGTGCTGGCGGTGCCCATCACCATGCAGGTGCCCTTGGTCGGCGCGAGCCGTTCACTGACCTGCTCGATATCGGCCGCCGAAAAGGTGCCGGCGCGGTACTGACCCCATAGCCGACGACAGTCGGTGCAGGCGCCCAGGATCTCGCCCTTGAAGTGGCCGACCAGCATCGGCCCGACCGGCAGCACGACCGCCGGCCGGTCGACGCTGGCCGCCGCCATGAGCTGGGCCGGCAGCGTCTTGTCACAGCCGCCGATCAGCACCACCGAGTCCATCGGCTGCGCGCGGATCATCTCCTCGGTGTCCATCGACATCAGGTTGCGTAGGAACATGCTGGTCGGGTGCGAGAAGCTCTCGTGGATCGACACGGTCGGAAAAACCATCGGCAGGGCACCGGCCAGCATGACGCCGCGTTTCACCGCCTCGATCAGATCGGGCACGTTGCCGTGGCAGGGGTTGTAGTCGCTGAACGTGTTGGTGATGCCGACGATCGGCCGATCGAGGGCGTCGTCGGAGAAACCGCCGGCCTTGATGAAGGCCTTGCGCAGGAACAGCGAGAAACCCGCGTCGCCGTAGGTGGCGAGGCCCTGTCGCAGCCCGCTCGCCTTGCGCGCAGTGTCGGTGGCGCGCGTCGTGGCGCGACGTTTGCGGGAAGCCATGGCCGTCCGTCTCCCTAACTCAATCTGTCATACTGTCAGGTCGGCTGGTCGCCTGCCAGACCGGCCGCCCAACGCGCATGCACCGTCGGATCGCGCTCCGATGCGATGGTGCGGGCGAGCTCGAGGCCCATCACGGCGCCGAACTTGAAGCCATGCCCGGAGCACGGCGACATCAACCAGCCTTTCGCTGCCTTCTTCTCGACGATGAACCGCTCGTCATCGGTCACCGTATAGAAGCAGACTTTCAGGCGCTCGACCTGCCAACGCTCGAAACCTCTGATCAGGCTGCGGCAACGCCCGAGCAATGGCTGCATTTCATCGACGGTGGCCGCGCGATCGGCAGTGGGGTCGCCCGAACGGCTGAAGACATGGTCGCCGATCTTGAGGCCACGACCTTCCGCCGGCGGTACGAGGTAGAGCCCGACGTCGCCCGTCTTGTCGATGACCATGGGAGCTTCTGCCCAGGCGGCACGCTGCTCGGAAGGCAGGGTGAAGTAGAGCACGATCTGCCGCGAGGGCACCAACCGGCGGTCGTCCAGCAGCCGGCCGACCCAGGCCCCGGCGGCGACGACGACAACGTCGGCTCCGTAGCTGGTCCCGCGCTCGGTGACGACGCGACCGCCTTCGAGATCGACCGAGCGCACGGCGGTCTCGGCATGGAGCCGAACGGTCGGCCGGCCGGCGAGGTGTCTTGCCAATGCCGCCACGATGTCCTGCGCAAACAACACGCCGCCGCTTGTCATCCAGAAGGCGCGCTCGACGCCGTGCATGTCGAGCTGCGGGAACCGGCGTGCCGCGTCGGCCAACGGCAGCTCGGCCATCGACTTGCCGAGCCGAGCCAGACCCGCCGCCGACCGAGCCGCCCAGGTCTCGCCATTGCCGGTGAGAGCAAGCGTTCCCGTGGCGGCATACAGGCGCTCGCCGAGGTCGCCCCACAGCAGGTCCCAAGCGGCGTAGGCCTGGTCGATCATGCGGGCGTAGCCGAGATGATCGCCATAGGGGTGCCGAATCAGGCGGTGCTCGTCCATCGACGAGGCCAGCGGGTTGGGCAGCGGCCCTTGCTCGAACAGCTCGACCGCATGGCCATCACGCGCCAACCCCCAGGCGGTGGCGAGGCCCATGATGCCGCCACCGACGACGATGGCTTTCATGGCCGCTGCTCCACTTTGGGGGTCATGCGATGGCCTGGATAGGATCCGGTCCTATCATCGTCCGTCACCGCGCATACTTGCCAACGATGAGTTGAGCTCTCTGCCACTGGCCGCGATCGAGGTCGAAATCCTTGGCCGGATTGAACTGGCGAACCCGCCATCGCTCGGCCGAGATGCGCAGTAGCCGCTTCACCAGCGCAAGATAGCTGCCATCACCTTGATCGCGCACGAAGACGCAGTCGTCACCCGGACGCACCGGTCGACCGGGATGGACCAACAGGAGGTCGCCTTGCTCGTAGGCCGGCCCCATGCTGTCGCCAATGACATAGCAGCCGTAGCCGTCGCGCACCGACAACAGAGGCTCGGGACGGCGAACGAAGTCGATCGGCTCGTTGGTGATGACGATCGTGCCGCTGCCGGCCTCGGCCGACGCGTAGACCGGCAGGTCGGCTCGCTCATCGAGGCGCGGCGCGCCGGCGCGGGCGTCGCCGCCCGGACCTGCGGCAGCGCCGGGCGGCGGCGTCGAGCGCAGCGAGTCCGGCGACAGGCCGAGCAGCGGCGCCAGTCTGTGGCGCACGGCCTCGGGCAGCTCTCGCGGCGAGCCGCGCATCAGATACTGCTGCAGGTACGCGTGATTGCGGCCGAGGGCCAACGACAGCTTCTTGAGGTCGAGGTCGGGGCGCCTCGCCAGGACATCGATCAGCAGTTTGCGGGGCGCGTCCATGCGACGATCACCCTGTCACCGGGTTGGTGTCACGTCCATAAGAATCGTACGATCTGTTATAGTATTTTTCCTATTGTCGGCACAGGTCGAGTCGGCTCGACGCCGCGAATGATGCCCGGCCTGCGGCGCTCTTTCCTGCCGGACCATGACGCGATCGTGACCGATGGCGTTTAGGCATGCGTCCATGGGACTTGCAAATTGCAGTGTCTTGGGCGTTGATGGATACAGAGCTTCCACAACCGTTGCGTAGTCGAGGGGATGAACATGGCGATGACCATGCTGCAGATGGCAGGAGCGGCGCCGACGCCGGCGACCATGGCCGATGGCGTTCTGCTGATCATCGATGCCCAGCGCGAGTATACCGACGGCCTTCTGCCGCTTGCCGGCGTCCAACCGGCCATCGAAGCTCTGGCCGTCCTGCTCGACAAGGCGCGCGCCGCGGCGGCCCCCGTGGTGCATGTTCGCCATCAATCGAAGGGCAAGGCGTTCAATCCGTCTTCGAGCGGCTATGAGATCGTGTCGGTTCTGACGCCGCGCGGCGGCGAGACTATCGTCGACAAGGGGCTGCCCAACGCGTTCGCCGGCACCGACCTGGCCAAGCATTTGGCGGCGGCCGGACGCAAGAACCTGATCGTCGGCGGCTTCATGACCCATATGTGCGTATCGGCGACGGTGCGCTCGGCGACCGACAATGGCTTCATGAGCACGATCGCCGCCGACACGGTGGCGACGCGCGATCTGCCGGACGCGACCGGCGGCGGCGAAACCATCACCGCCGATGCCATCAACCGGATCACACTGGCCGCGTTGTCGGATCGATTTGCCTGGATTGTACCGAAGGCGGCGCAGATTCGTTAAAACGCTCGCGGCGTCTATTGGACGCCAACGCGAAGGTTCGGCAGTCCGCGCGTGGGTGGGCTACGTCGCCTTTGTTGCCATCCTTCCAGACGCATCGCTTCGCGACGCTGCTCAAGGAAGAGGCCATCTGTGAATCACCGACAAATTGAAAGTTGGTAGTAGCGACCTCAAGGGGTCTAGGGCATGGCGCGTTCATCTGGAATCAGATGAGCGCGCCATGCCCTGTGGAACTGCTGTCGATACCGGCGCGTTTCCGCTTAGTTGGAATCGCAAGCGGTTGCAATTAAGCGCAAGCCGCTCCAGGGCGTATCGGTTGCTGCCGGGCGACAGCATGACGATTTGGTCCTGGTGAGGCAGCTTCGTCAGTTCGGAGTGGTCGTGCCGGCGGCACCGGGCGCCTTGTTGCCGGCGGCGTCGGTTTGACCCAGCAGGGCAATCGCCGCGATCGCAACCAGCAATGCCAGCGAACTGTAGCCGACCAACGTCGAACCGCGCTTGCAGGTCAGCAGGCGGATCCCGTACGACATGGCGCGCCGCATCAGGTGAGAGCTCCAGAGGCGGCATTCAGCACGCCCAGTATCACGCTCGAGATCGAACCCAACGCGGCAATCACCGCGACCGAAATCAGCCCCAGGACGAACGCGTATTCGAGCGCCGTCGCGCCGTGCCGACTTCTTGCCAGACGATAGAGGACGGAGGGCAGGCGCATTGTGCTGGTTTCCGGAAGGCAGGCGTTCTCGGTCCGATCGACCACGGCACTCGATCGACCCTATCGCTCTCGCGGAACAGCACAACGTGCGATGTGTAACCTTGGTAAAGAATGTACCCGACGGATCGAAAGATGTGTCGGGATCGGCGCGCCTGCGATCGAGCGGGGCGCTCGGTGCGGGGTTGCCCTTGGCGCCGCGGCAAAGAAAAGGGCGGCCCGTCGCCGGGCCGCCCGAACCTTGGGTCGAACTGGCCGAGATCAGGTCATCGCGTTGGCGACGTTGCTCAACACGCCATTGACCTGCCCGCCGACCGTGCGCATGGCGGCAATGGCGGCGACGGCAATCAGCGAGGCGATCAGCGTGTACTCGATGGCGGTGGCGCCCTGCTGGTTCTTCATCAGACGGCGGAAAATGGACAGCATCGGAATCTCCAAATGGAATGAACGTTCTTTACTGGTCGACCAAACAAGCGCTCCCGCCTTTGGCCGCCTTACGCTTCTGGGGATTGCAGGGCGGCATCGGTGCGAGCACCAGGGCGGATATGCGCCCTACCTCAGTAATTGGTTGAGGTTGGATGCATAAGATATTGATACAGAAGATGCTCTCAATACGAGTTTTGTATCATCTTCGTCGAGAAGACGGCCCGAGGCTGGCACCGGGAGGTTTCGCGTGCGGTCGGACCGGCCGGCGTCGGCATCGCGGATCGAGTGCCGGCGAGCCACCGCCGACATCGATGCGACCGGAAGCCATTCTGGCGTTCTCGGCCGTCGTGGTAACGTCGGCCGACAGGGGAGGCGTGCCATGAAGTCGATTCTGACAATGGCCTGGACGGCGGACGATCCGTCCGCATTCGATCTCGCGGCGAAGCTGGCGCGCCAGTTCGACGCGAAGCTGGTCGGGCTCGAGCCGCCGTCCTACGGCGTCATGAGCATGGCCTGGGCCGACGCCGGCATGGGGGCGCCGATCGGTGGTGGGCTGGCGGAAGACGCCGAGGAACGACAGCGGGTCGCTGCGGTGAAGCAGGCGTTCGAACAGCGCGCTGTCGGCCTTCGAGCGGAATGGCGATCGGCCGAGGATAGCGGTCCCACGGCCATTGGCATGATCGGTCGCGCGTTCGACCTCATCGTGATGCCCCAGCCGGGCGCGTTGCCGAAGATGCCCGAGAGCGTGTTCGAGACGGCCCTGTTCGATACAGGACGGCCGATCCTGGTCGTGCCACAGGGCTTCGGCGGCCTGGTCGGCAAGCGGATTTTGTTTGCCTGGAACGGCTCGACGGAAAGTGCACGGGCGATTTCGCTCGCCATGCCGGTGTTGCGTGGGGCCGAGTCGATCGATGTCCTGAGCGTGGACGGCGCCATGGTGCCCGGACCGAGCGCGGCGGAAATCGCCGAATCGCTGCGCAACCACGGCCTCAATGTCACGAGCCAGCATGTCAAGCCAGGCAGCCGGTCGGCCGGCCAGACGATCGTCGACACTGCGGTCGCCGGCGGCGCCGACCTGATCGTCAAGGGTGCCTACACGCAAAGCCGATTGCGGCAGATGATCTTCGGCGGCATGACCCGCCATCTCATCCTGAATTCGACTTTGCCGGTCCTGTTCTCCTATTGACCTGAACGACTTGCAGCCAATTGGACACGTGCGGTTCCAATTGGTCCAAAAAAACGTGCCGGTTTCAACTGCAGTTTCACCGGGCATGATCTAGAACCGGCGACATGACTGGTGCTTCCCGTCCGCCAGGCGACGCACGGCGCCCTCTCCGCGCGGCGATTGCGATGGTGTTGGCTGTCACAGCCCTTGCCAGCGCAGTTGTCGTGGCGACGTGGCGGGAGGAACCGGCCGGCGGACCGACCATCGAGGAGAAGATTGCGGCTTTGCGCGCCGAACGCGCCAGCCTGCAGGCTCGGGCGGATGGCGAGATCCGCCTCTCTCTCTTGCCGGCCTTTCGTGCCGCCAGCCTACTGACCGACGCCCTTGCGGTGCGCTCCGCCCGCGATGGCGATCGAGCCTTTGACCGGCTGCCCGAGTTCCGGCGCCGTGGATTTGTCGAAGCTGATGCGTTGAACGGCATACTCAAGGATGCTCTCGAGCGGCCTGGCAAAGGCGCCCGCCAGGCCGCACTCGAGGCCGCCGAACGGGTCGTCTCGCGGCTCGAGGGTTTGGCCGGCGACGACGCGCCGCTGGTGCTGTCATACACGCCGCTTTTTGTGCCGCCGCGGCGCTCGGCCGACGAGTTGACCATCGCTCCCGACACGCAGCCCGCGGCTCCGAAAGAAGACGCGCTGCCACTAGCGCCACCGTCGCCGCGCCCCTCGCCAAGTCCATCGCCGAGTCCGGCGCCCCGAGCCGTGTCGGCGATGCCCCGCTATGCGCCGGCCTTTGCCGCAGCGGCCGACGACGACCCGCCGGTCCAGATCGAAATCGTCGGCGGATATTTGGCGGCGGGCGGCGGTCCTCCCCCGGTGCTGGCGGTCGGTGCGTGGCGTGGCGAGGCAACGGTCGCGCCGGGACGGCTTCGCTTCGCCGTACCGCGCGCCGCCTTCGGCGCCGACGCTCGGCGTACGGCCTTTGTGGTCGGCACACTTTCACTGCGCCGAGTGCCGCGCGTGGTGACGTTCCAGCTCCTGTTCACGGTCCTGCCCGATCGGCCGGGGTCTTTCGCGTTCGATCAGCGCGTGCTGACCACGACATTCGAGTCCAACACGTTGGTGTCGCCGGAGATCCTGGCTCGTGCTCCCGCCGGCGAGACGCGCACCGTGCGCCGTTGCTTCGACCCGCCGGAGGGCTGGCGCTTCGACAAGGAGCGTCAGCGCGTCGTCATCGTCGAACGCTTGGGTTGGCAGGATGACATCAGTGACGCGACGTTGAATGCCGGATCTGTCGAATTCGCGCCGGCCGAGGAACCAGGCCAGATCTGCATAGCGGTGATCGCTCGGCCGGTCGTACGGGGGGCCCGAACGGCGACAATCGGGCGGTTCGAGGCGACCTTGGTCCGCGACCGGCCGATCGAGACGGTGATCAAGAGCGGCATTCGCGCGCTCGACTGGCGGGAGCCCGCCCGGATGCCGTTCGCCGTGGGCATGGTCGAGTGGAAGCTGTATGTCCGCCTATTCGACGAAATCGATCGTGAGTTCGACGGACGCGCTGGAGTGGATCTGCCGGCCTCGATCGTGTCCTTCTTGCGCGTCAGCCGGCAAGACGGCGGCCATATGCTGGTCCTGCAGGCAGACCCGTCGATCGAACCCTAGAATTCAGTCCGCCCAGCTGGAAGCAGCAGGGCGAACTGTGCCCGGTGCAACAAGCATCTCCCGAGCGCGCGAATCCGACCGGATTGAACCGCACGCAGTTCCATCTCGTCTCACTCGCGCGCCGTGGTGTTGCGTGTTGCAGCAGGCATGATGGCTTCAGCTGATTCCAGATGAACCCATCATGTTCTAGCGGCCGCGTGCCTCCAGGCGCAGGCGCCGCTTGCCGGCGGCATCTTTCAGGTCGAGCGTCGTTGCGGTGATCTGTGCTTGGCGGACGGCGGCCAGAGCATCGAGAAAGCGCCGTTCGCCACCCGCGACGGCGGGCGGACAAGCGGTCAATGTAGTTGTCGGTGCGACAAAGCGCAGGCCGTCGGGGTCGAGCTCGAAGCGGCCCGAAATGGCGTTGCAGCCGGTCGAGCCGGTGTATCGGTCGCCATCCTCCAACTTGAGGGATGGCCGCTGCCGCCAGTCTTCGAACACCGGCCGCTCACCGTCGATCTCGACAACGCGCCAGTCGGTATCGCGCAAGGCCGAGCTGCGCGGTGGCGGCGGCGGGCAGGCGCCATCGCGCTTGAGACTGACGAACCGTTCGGCGCGAAGTTCGTTCGGCACGAAACGGCCGACGATTTCGACGAAGAGCTGCGCGTCCTTGGACGGCGTCACCTCGGTCCAGGCCCGCTCGAGGTCGGGTTCCGCGCCGCTCGGCGCGACGGCGAACGTGCGGCCGGTAAAGCACTCGGTGAACAAGCCGCCGTTCTGCGTGTCGCGGTACAGGCCGGTGAGGTTGAACAGACCATCGATCGGGTCGACGGTGGCGGTGCGCGCAAGCGCGACGCCGTTCTCGCCGATCAACCGATCGCCGCTTGCTTCGCGGAAGACACGACGGCCGACGGTTCCGCCGCGTAGGACCATGCGGACACCGCCGTCGACTTCCTGTGCCCATTGCCCGACGTCGAGAACGGGCTCGCCGCCGGCCGTGCCATCGCGCAAGCGGAAGACACCATCGGGGAACAGCGTTGCCGTCACGCTGCCGCCGGCGTAGGTGCGCGGCGGCTGCCCGGGACGGCCGACGGCATGGCAGCGGATCGATCGTCCTGCCGCCGTCAAGGTCGCCTCCCGACCACGGCCGCGAAGCTCGTAGTACGAATCGCCGTAGGCAAAACCCGAGCCCGAGCTCAGCCGCGACAGCTCGACGTCCGGTTGGCCCGGCATATTCAGCGTCGCAAGCTCGCCGTCCTTCGAGAAGACGGCCGAGAAGTCGGCGCCGCCGGGGCAGACATACATCACCTCCGCGGCCGGTGGCTGGCCTTCCGAGGCGGGGCCGGCAGGGGGCGATTGGGCGCGAGCCGAGGCGATCGCCAGCAGGACGGCGAGGGGGATGAGCGACTTCATGACCGCGGCTCCGGGATCGTGCCGTCTGCCGACAACAGCACGGCGATCGGCCGGGTCGTGTCGAACTGTGCCAGCACGATCAGGCAGACCACCATGATCGGCACGCAGAGAAACATGCCGACGACTCCCCAAATGGTACCCCAGACCATCAACGACACGATGACGACCAGCGGTGAGAGATTGAGCGTGCGGCCCATGATCGCCGGTTCCACCACATTTGCGGTCACGACCTGAATGGTGCCGAATACCAGCAGAACGATGAGAAACGGCGTCAGATGGTCGAACTGCACCAGGGTCAGCAAGGCCGGTGCCACAATCGCCAGAATCGAACCCACCGTCGGAATATAGTAGAAGAAGAACACCAGGACTGCCCAGAAGCCGGCAAAGTCCAGGCCGACGGACGCCATGACCCCGTAGGCTAGTGTCGACGTCGCGACCGCGAGCGCGGTCTTTATTCGAATATAGACGCGTATGTCGCGGTCGATCTGCTCGAGCACGGCCTGCACGCGCGCCTGATGTGCGCCCGATCCAAGGATGATCGCAAGCTTGCGACGGAACCGCGTCTGCTCGACGAACAGGAAGCCGGCATAGATCAAGACGATTCCGGCGATGCTCACGACCGAGGCCGTGGCCGTTGCGATGCCGCTCAAGGTATCGGCGAGGCTGATGCGATCGAACAACTCACCGAGCGTGGGGGTCTGCTCGACCCCGATCATCCGCGCTCCCTGGTCGATCAGGAGTTGCAAGCGCCGTTCATAGTTCGGAGATGCCGCGATGACGGCGGTCACATTGGCGCCGATCGTCCGGCCGACGATCCAGAGCAGGCCCCCCATCGCGCAGACTGCCCCCGCCAGCGCCAATGGTCGCGGCAGGTGCAGCTTGCCGAACCGCGGCTGCTCGAACGCATCGGCCAGCGCGTCGACCATGTACCAGAGCACGACACCCAACACGAAAGGCAGCAACAAGCCGCGCCCCGCCACCAGCAAATACATCGTGGCCGCGACGACAATCACCCATAGCGCAGCACGTTGGAGTGTCATGACCGGCATAGTAACCCGAGCCCGGGTCGTTCCGCCGCTGGAAACGCAGTGTCGACGGGAGGCGGGCGCTCAGGGGTGCTCGAGGTCGACGTGCGGCGAGCGGATGGCCCGCGCGGCGATCGTCCACGCGCGACCGGCGAGATAGCCGGCAAGCAGGGCGCTGGCCGTCGCAACATGCATCGGCTGGGGTTGGCTGCCGCCCGGCAGGAAGTAGGCCACTGCGTCGAGCGCTGCGGCGACAACGATACCGAAGGCCGCCACCACGCCGTCCAGCGATGGTCGCGGTTGGACAACCCCCAGACTTGGTCGGTTTGGACACCGACCGAGCGGCCGCGTATCACTCCGCCGATCGTGCCGGCAATGCCGGCGGCGGCCCAAATCGCATCATGCCTGAGGTTGGTGAGCGAGCTTGCCGCCAGAACCAGTGCGACCAGTACGGCAAGAAAGGCCGGAACGGCAAGACGCCACAGCTTCTGGGGCTTGCCACGGGCTTCAGGGATCACTGACCAAAGGCAGGCTGCCGCGATCGCAACGATCAGGATGTCGAGGAGTCTGAAGGAATAGGCCATTTCTTGAACGATCGCATGCCCCACTAAAGAGAGCTACATGGCCTTGAGAATACGAACAACGCACCGTCGGCATCCCCCAAGACTTGTTCGATTCGGGCGGAAGCAACCGATTGATGTGCTTTCGGTGAGACTGGCAACTCCGTGCAGGTCAAGCCGGTCGGGCAGCATTGTACCGGCCCGCAACGTGCGCCGCCGGCCGCTCGTGAGCGCCGATGGCACGGTCGAAGCCAAGACAGACAGTTGCACGATGCCGCGCTCCGACCCAAAGCTCGCGATGATCCCTACTGGAAACCGCACTGTTGAGCAGTCACCCCGACAGTCGCCCAGCGACGACCTTCCCGAAAGCAACCGCTCTGCCATTGCCCGGCAAAGCTCTGGCCATCGGCCATGTAGCGCGTGCCGTAGCCGCTCGGTAAGTCGTTGCGCCATTCGCCGTCATAGCGACCTCCGTGGGCATAAGTCGGGATGCCTCGGCCATGCGCCTTGCCATCGAGGAATTCACCTTCATAACGATCGCCGTTGGCATAGTAGAGCGTTCCACGGCCGGTACGTTGGTTGTCGCGGAAGTCACCGACATAACGATTGCCATTTGGCCAAACATACGTCCCTCGGCCGTTGGGCTTGTTGTCGCGAAAGTCGCCGACGTAGCGCGCGCCGTTGGCGAACACGAAAGTGCCGCGACCGTAGCGCTCACCGTTCAGCCATTCACCCTCGTAGCGAGAGCCGTTGACATAGGTGATCTTTCCGGAACCATTGGCCAAGCCGTCCTTCATCTCGCCTTCGAAACGCGCGATTGCCTTGCCGTCCTGGAACCACTGCAGAACGCCGCTGCCGTTGGCGAGACCCTGGTAGCAGTCGCCTGACCAGGCAATGCTGACATTCGGCTCGGTATCGGACCGCACGATGCGGCAGCCCGTCTTAGGATCCGCCAACTCATCGCTGGCGCTCGTGCTTGGCGGCGCGGTGATGCTCGGCGCCGGCGGCGCGTTGGTCGACACATTGGGTACAGGCCGTCCGCTTTGTGCCATTGCCGGGGCCGCCAACAGCAGAGCCAGCAACACGCTCCGGATCGTCATCATCCGCTCACTGCTCCAACATCTCCATCGGCCGAGAACGCAAGCCGGTCGGAGAGAACCGCGTGTGGCCCAACCTGACCGATTTCGCGCGCTCGGGCGACGCTTGTTGCTTCTGGGACAGTCCGTCCCGCCGCTGCCAGCCGGGCGAACTGCAGCCTATCAGACCACGCCCGACGGGGCTGGCAATGTGAATCACCCCTTGTGGCGCGCGGGTGGGCCGCCAGCGCCCGGTCCGTTGCAGTTGCACAAGTGCTGCGAGCCCGTTGTTTCGCGTCGCGACTCGAAGTTAGCTAGCTGTTGATCCAAAGCTGTCGATTTCGGCTATCAATACTGCGATCACAGCATTGCAGTCCCAACTATCCTGACGATCAAAAGTCGTGTAAATTCAACCATGTAGACGGCAGAGCAGTAGTATGACCGTAACATGACGACGACGACCTTCGCGGTCCGCGCCCGGCCGTCGGCGACACGACTGGACTACGTACTGCGCGTCGGGTTCTCTTTGCAGTCGCGCTGGTGCTGGCGGCAGTCGCGCCGTTTTCTCCCAATCCGGTCGAATTCGCCGTTGGCGGTTTTGTGTCGTGGATCGTGCTACGCATCGCGGGCACCCCGACCATGCCCACTGCGGTGTTGTTCGTGCTGCTCTGGCAATGGCTGCAGACGTTTGCCCGCGCGGTGCTTGGTCTGATCGACGGCGAGGACATGGCGCGCGGCGTGTTCGGGCCCTGGGTCCTCGATGCCTATTGGTACATGCTGACCAGCATCGTCGTGCTTGCGATCGCCTTCCGGGTCGTATTGGCGACGTTGAGGCCGTCGGCGCCGGATCAGATCGTCGCCCATCTCGGTTGGCGGCCGATCGACCTTTTCCTTGTCTACCTTGGAGCCTTGTTCATCGCCTACGCCGCCCGCCTTGCAGGGGCGGCGCTCCCTGCTCTCGACCAGCCGATGGATGCAGTGGCGCGTCTCAAAGCCGGCGTCCTCTTCGTGCTGTTCGCCAGCGTCATGTCTTCGAACAGAGGTTTAGGCTTTCTTGTTGCTGCCGTGCTGATCGAGCTGGCCGTAGGGTTCTCCGGTTTCCTGGCCGAGTTCCGCGGCGTCTTCTTCGTCCTTTTCATCGCCGCGGTCGCCGTGCGGATACGCTGGACAGGAATGACGACGGCTCTTGCCGCCGTTGCTGCGATCGCCCTCGCCGTGCTGGCGCTGTTCTGGACCTCGGTGAAGTCGGATTTTCGCGTGTTTGCGACCGGTTCGGACGAATCGCAGAACATCAAGGTGCCAGTCGACGTTCGCCTCGGCTATCTCGGCAACCGTTTGATCTCGCCGGGCGAGATCGATTGGAGTGAGGCTTCGTACCTGCTCGTCCATCGGCTGGCCTATGTCGACATCTTCGGTTCCGTGATCGGCGTCAAATCGGTCGCGCCAGAGCAGGGTGATCTCCGCCAATGGGGCGATGCCCTGGCGCATGTTTTCCA
>VGCQ01000093.1 GCA_016870055.1 Alphaproteobacteria bacterium
TCGGTCAACCACCTTCTCGACGAACACCTGGACCTTGCCGCCGCAGGCCAGCCCGACGTCCCATGCCTGTTCGTCGGTAACGCCGAAATCGAGCAGCCGGGGCTTGCCGTCGGCGATCGCCGCCAGCGCTTCCTTGACCACGGCGCCCTCTATGCAGCCGCCCGACACGGAGCCGACCATGGCGCCGCTGTCGTCGACACCCAACTGGCTGCCGACCGGACGCGGCGAGGAGCCCCAAGTCGTGATTACGGTGGCGACCGCTACGCCTTTGCCAGCGGCCTTCCATTTGCCGACCTGATCCAGCACATCCAGCGCATCGTTCATGCGTCACTCCCGCTCTTGCGCAGATCCATTCGCCATTGCGCCAATCGCTTGTCCCCGACCGGGGTCGTGCTCAGCGCCGCGATCAGGCCGGCCAGGCTGTCGAGATTATGCACCGGCCGGAACTCGTCGACATGGGGCAACATTGCCTTGTTGCCCTGAGATTTGGGCTCGTAGGCGCCATAACGCAAGAGCGGGTTGAGCCAGATCAGCCGCGCGCACGACTTGTGCAACCGCTCCATCTCCTCGGCCAACCCGGCGGCGCCCTCCCGATCGAGCCCATCGGTGATCAGCAGCACCACGGCGCCTTGCCCGAGCACGCGCCGCGACCATTTGTTGTTGAACTCGTGCAGGGTCTGGCCGATGCGCGTACCGCCAGACCAGTCTTCGACCTGGGCCGATGCTTTCTGCAGGGCGAAGTCGACGTCCTTGTTGCGCAGCGCTCGGCTGATGTTGCTGAGCCGAGTGCCGAAGGTGAAGCAGTGGACGCGATCGCGGTCGTTGGTGATGGCGTGCATGAAATGCAGGAACATGCGCGTGTAGCGCGCCATCGAACCCGAAATGTCGCACAGGACGACCAACGGCGGTGGCCGCAGCTTGGGCTCGCGGCGGCGAAGATCGATCAGGCCCTCCGGGCGGAGGGCGCGGCGCAGCGAGGCGCGAAAGTCGACCCGGGCACCGCACCGCGACGGCTGATAGCGGCGGGTGCGGCGCAGCGGCACCGCCAGACGCAGGTGTGCGATGGCACGCAGCGCTTGGTCGATCTCGGTTTGTGACATCTGCTCGAAGTCGCGATGCTGCAGCACCTCGCGATCGGAGACCGTGAAGGTCGCTTCAATCTCGACCTGAGGCGGCTCGCCGTCCTCCTCCCTCGGTGCCTCGCCGCGGCCGGGCTGCAGCGCGTCCTGTAGACGGCGGCTGAGCTGCTTCCTGTCCTCGGGCAGCGCCGGCACTCCGACCTGCGGCAGCAGCATCTCCATCATCTTTTCCAAGAGCCGCGGATTGCGCCAATAGACGTGGAAGGCCTGGTCGAAGATCTCGCGCTGGTCGCGGCGGTTCACGAACACCGAATGCAGCGTCCAATAGAAGTCGTCGCGCTTGCCGAGACCTGCCGCCTCGACCGCCTCGATCGCCCGCAACACCTGCCCCGGTCCGACGCGCAAGCCCGCAGTGCGCAGCGTGCGCGCGAAATGCACGATGTTGTTGGCGAGCCGGCCGGTCGGGCGGCCGGAGGAAGGCGACGCGTCAGGCAGCGCGTTCATCGCTGCCCCGATTTCCGTGCTCTTGTTCCTCGCCCCCGAGCGGGGGAGAGGAGCTCGAAGGTGGAGCTAGAGACAACCACGCCCCCTACCCGAGCGGCTGGGCGGCAATATCGGCATTGACCTGACGCAGGATTTCGGCCGCTTCGCTGCCTTGCAGGCGTTGAATGTCGTCCTGGTACTTCAGCAGCACGCCCAGCGTGTCGTTGATGGTCTTGGGGTTGAGGTCGAGCGCATTCAACTCCGACAGCGCGGTTGCCCAGTCGATCGATTCGGCGACCCCAGGCGCCTTGAACAGATCGAGCTTGCGCAGCTCCTGCACGAAGCCAACGACCTGGCGCGACAACCGCTCGCCCGCACCAGGTGCTTTGACCTTCAAGATCTCCAGCTCGCGCTCGAGGTCGGGATAGTCGACCCAGTGGTAGAAGCAGCGGCGCTTGAGCGCGTCGTGGATTTCGCGCGTACGATTTGAGGTGATGATCACGATCGGCTTCTGCGTCGCCTTGACAGTGCCGAGCTCGGGGATCGTCACCTGGAAGTCCGACAGTACCTCCAAGAGGTAGGCCTCGAACGGCTCGTCGGTGCGGTCGAGCTCGTCGATCAGCAGGATCGGCGCACCTTCGGTGTGCGGGCTGAGCGCCTCGAGCAGCGGCCGGCGGATCAGAAACCGCTCGTCGAAAATGTCGGCGGCAAGCTGGCCGCGGTCGTGCACGCCCTGCGCCTCGGCGAGCCTGATCTCGATCATCTGGCGTGCGTAGTTCCACTCGTACACCGCAGATGCGACGTCGAGGCCTTCGTAACATTGCAGGCGGATCAGCGGGCGCCGCAGGGTTTCCGACAGTACCTTGGCGATCTCGGTCTTGCCGACACCTGCCTCGCCTTCGCAGAACAGCGGACGGCCAAGCTTCAGTGCGAGATACAGGACGGTGGCAAGGCTGCGGTCGGCGATATAGTCGCCGCTCTTCAGAAGCTCGAGGGTGGCGTCGATGGAAACCGGTGCGGGAGAGGACATGAGCCAGTGTAGCGAAGGAAGCGGCCGGTCGGTATGGTAGGAATCGCGCGATAATTCAAGGATTTGGGAGCCAGCCATGCAAGCCGGGATGTTCCAAGGGCGAACCGCCATCGTGACCGGCGGCGCGCGCGGTATCGGCCTCGCCTGTGCCGCCAGGATCGCCGCTGGTGGCGGCCGGGTGGCGCTATGGGATCGCGACCTTGCGCGCGCCAAGCAGTCGGCGATCTCGCTGCGACAAGCCATCGCGGTCGAGGTCGACGTCGTCAGCGAGGCCTCGATCGCCCAGGCGCTCGCCGCGACCGAAGCTCAACTGGCGCCGCCCGATATCCTGGTCGCGAGCGCCGGCATCACGGGACCCAACACCACCGTCGCCAACTATCCGGTCGATGCCTGGAAGCAAGTGATCGACATCAACCTCACCGGCGTGTTCCTCACCAATCGCGCCGTCGTCCCCGGCATGACGGCGCGCGGCCGCGGTCGCATCGTCAACATCGCCTCCGTCGCGGGCAAGGAAGGCAATCCGAACGCCTCGGCCTACTCGGCGTCGAAAGCTGGTGTGATCGGCCTCACCAAGTCGTTGGGCAAGGAGCTCGCGACCACGGGCGTGCTGGTGAATTGCGTGGCGCCGGCCGTGGTCAAGACCGAGCTATTCAGCCAGATGACCGAGCAGCACATCCAATACATGCTGTCGAAGATCCCGATGAACCGCTTCGGCGAAGTCGCGGAAGTGGCCGAGATGGTTGCCTGGCTCGCCTCGGATCTCTGCACCTTTGCTACGGGTGCGACGTTCGATCTGTCGGGCGGTCGGGCGACATATTGATGGTTCGATGAGGACGGTGTCGACATGCAGCTTCATGACCTTACCCTGACTGACCTTGCAGCCGGCCTTGCGGCGAGAAAATTCTCCTCACGCGAGATCGTCGATGGCCTGCTCGGCCGCATCGCCAAAGCCGACGGCAAGCTGCATGCTTTCGTCGAGGTCTACGAGAAGGAGGCGCGCGCGCTGGCCGATGCCGCCGACGCCGCGCGGGCCTCGGGCTTTCCGCTGGGGCGGCTGCACGGCCTGCCGATTGCCTACAAAGACCTCTGCGACATTGCCGGCTGCATCGGCACCGGTGGGTCGAAGATGTTCGACAGGCGCGTGGCGGCCGAAACCGCCAACACCGTCGAGCGGCTGACCGCAGCCGGCATGGTGCCGTTGGGCAAGCTGCATATGGTGGAGTTCGCATTCGGCGGCTGGGGCACCAACCCGCTGATGGGTGCACCGTGGAATCCGTGGGACCTCCAGGCCCATCGCGTGCCCGGCGGCTCATCGAGCGGCACCGGCGTCGCTGTAGCGGCGCGGCTGGCGCCGGCCGGTATCGGCAGCGACACCGGCGGCTCGGTGCGCATTCCCTGCGCCTTCAACGGCTTGGTCGGGCTAAAAGTCACGTTCGGCCGCATCGGGCTTTCGGGCACCATGCTGCTGAGCTGGACGCTCGATTCCATCGGCCCGATGGCACGCTCGGTCGAGGATTGCGCGCTGTTGCTCAATGCGCTCGCCGTCCCCGACCCACGCGATCCCACGACGCTCGGCCAGCCGCTTGAGGATTTCACGCAAGCAACCAAGCCAGGCTCGGTCAAAGGCATGCGGCTCGCCCTACCCGACCCCAGCCAGCTTCCGGGCTTCATGCATGCCGATGTCACCAGAGCTTGGCAGGCGGCGGCCCGCACCTTCGAGAGTCTGGGCGTGGTAGTCGAAACTGCGCGCCTGCCCGACTGGTATTTCGATCTATCACGACCGGCCGGCATCATCATCGCATCGGAGGCCTACGCGCTACATCGCGACTACATCGAGGACATGAGCAAGGCGATCGGCCCCGGGGTACGTAGCCGTGCGCAGGCCGCCAAGACGGTCCAGGCCGGCGCCTACGCCGAGGAGATCCGCCTAATGGCCGAGCGTCGGCGCTTCTTCACCGACTGGTTTGCAGGATACGACGCCATCCTGATGCCAACGGTCGCCGTGCCTGCCATTCCCTTGGCGGAAGTCGACGAGGCCTCGCCGATTCCAGGTTATCTGACCCGGCCCGCCAACTATCTCGGCCTGTGCGGCCTTGCTGTGCCCTCGGGCCAATCGGGTGGCCTGCCGCTCGGCATCCAGATCATCGGCAAGCCGTTCGCCGAGCGCGACGTACTGAAGCTCGGCAAGGCATTCCAGGACGCCACGGGCGTCCACCGCCGAGCACCCGATCTGTCGATGCTCGGGCTGTAGAAACGGTCTGAAGGCGAAGCCGGTCGACATGCCATCCGAGGCGAACAAAGTTGCCCTCGTCACGGGCGCGGCGCGCGGTATCGGCCTCGCGACGGCTACGCGCTTCCTCGAAGATGGCTGGCGCGTGGCAATGCTGGACATCTTGGGCGACACGCTGGGCTCGGCAGCCGTAGCCTTCGATCGTCCAGACTCCATCCTGGCGCTCGAGGCCGACGTCTCCGACCCAACTGCTGTCCAGGTTGCCGTCGAACGGATTCACCGACGGTTCGGTCGCATTGATGCGCTGGTCAACAATGCGGGAATCGCCATCTTCAAGCCGATGCTGGACGTGACGGTGGAGGAATGGCAGCGCGTGCTCGCCGTCAACCTGACCGGTCCGTTCCTGATGACCCAGGCAGTGGCGCCGATCATGCGCGACCAGGGTGGCGGGGCCGTCGTCAACATTACCTCGATCTCGGGGCTACGCGCTTCGACGCTGCGCGTCGCTTACGGCACCAGCAAGGCAGGCCTCGCCCACCTGACCAAGCAACAGGCCGCCGAGCTCGGCGAGTACGGCATTCGTGTCAACGCCGTCGCGCCGGGACCGGTCGACACCGCGATGGCCAAGGCCGTGCACACGCCGGCCATCCGAGCCGACTACCACGACCATATCCCGCTCAACCGCTACGGCCTCGAAACTGAGCTTGCCAACGCGATCTGCTTTCTGTGCGGCGAGCAGGCCACCTACATCACGGGCCAGGTGTTGGCGGTGGACGGCGGATTCGATGCGGCCGGCGTCGGCCTACCGACGTTGCGGCGGGAACGACGAAACCAGTGAGCACGTTCCCACGCCGGTGGAAGTGATGGCGCATTTGCGACGACGCGGTCGCACCGATCGCCTGCAGCGATACCGAGAAGCGCCGCCCCAAGAACCTTCGAGTCGTGATCGCCGAATGGGCGACGCGCTGACTGTCAGCGCAGCTTGTCGAGCCGGGCGTCGATCCGCATGGCCAGGCGCGGAGTCCAGTTCTTCGGTCGATCGGGCAGTGGCCCGCGCGCGATCTTGAAGCCGGCGCGACGGAACATCGGCTCTGTGCCGAAGAATGCATTGTCGTCGCCGGTGCGTACGCTGCCGGCGCGCGGATAGGCCTCGACGATGCCCGCGCCGTGCTGCGCCGCGTATTCGACGGCAGCCCGGATCAGCACCAAGGCGATGCCCCTGCCCCGCGCCGTCTTGCGGACGGTGACACACGGGATCACCCAGACGTCCTGGCCGTCGACCGGCGGCGTGGCACGTGAGGCCGCGACCCGCGCCAGCTCCGGCCGAGGCGCGATCGCGATCCAACCGACCGGCTGGTCGCCTTCGAACGCGAGCAATCCTGGCGCCCGGCGGCGCCTGGCCAGCTTGGCCAACGCCTGCCGCCGACGGTCGCTCAAGCTGCCCTTACCCGGCAGCGCCCGTACTTCTGCGTCGGTCAGCCGCGGGTAGAGACACCAGCAGCCATAGCCCCAACTGCCGCGCAGGACATCGCCCAGGCCGTCCATGAGAGCCGGCGTCAAAGGCCTACAGTCGATGGTTGGGCGCGATGGCTTGCCCTGCCGCTGGACGGCCGATTTTGGCATGCCGTGAGCATAGGGCCGCCGGGTGGCGTTGTAAACCAGATAACTGGTTAGTCTATGCCGCCAGGGATCGCAGCCTGCCGGTGGCTCGGCAAATCTGACGACCGCGGTTGATCATGAAAACGCCCGCCCTCGTCGGCGACGAGGGCGGGCACGCGGCGGTGGCTCAGCCGTCGCAGCAGTCGCCGGCGTCCTCACAACACGAGGCTGCGGTCTCGCAGCAAGGCTGCGAGGCGAACGCCGTGGTGCCGAAGGTCGACAGCATCAAAAGAGCCAACAAAGAAGCGATGTACTTCATCGCACTCTCCTTGGTGGGAGTTGCGTACGATACCTAGACGACAGCTGGACGCGGTGGCGGCTCAGCCGGCTGTGGCTCGACGCCGGCCAGGCCGGCGTTGAGCGGCACAAGCCACGAGAGCGAACGCCAGTTCACCGCATAGTGTGGAGCACCATTACCTTCGAGGCCGACATAGCAGGCCACGCACACGACATTTCCCGTCGTCAAAGCCACGTCATCGCAGCACGGACACGACTGTCCGGCTGCGTCGGCGCTCGACAGCAAACCAGAGGCGGCAAGCGTCGGCAGGGATGCCCATTGCAAGGCTGCAAGCACCGCGACGAGGCCGAGGAATCGCACTACGACTCTGTGCATGGCAGCTATCATAGACTGTCTTGGATCGAGATCCTCGACAAATGTGCGGCTGGACGGGCGTTTGCCCTGAGACAATCAGGTTGCTTGCCGACGGCAATCGCCGCCGCTATCCCGAGTGGTGACCACGGCGCACAAGGCTTTGGCGGTTCCTTCGTGACGATGCCGATCGATCAATATGAGGACGGCGGCGAAAGGTGACGGTGTATGACCCTGATTCCGGCAGGCTTCCAACCTCTTCAAGAGGCCGAAGGTTACATCGGCCTTTCCGGACCATTCTTCTGGCGCCGCGACGAGAGCGGCCGCTACGACTATGGCTTCGCGAGCAACGACCGGCACGGCAATCCCAACGGCGTGTTGCACGGGGCGGCGATCCTGACATTCATCGACACCATCCTGGGCCATGCCGTCGTTTCAGCCACCAGCCGTAGGTGCGCCACCATTGCCCTCACCTCCCAGTTCGTCGCGGCCGTTCCGACCGGTGGCTGGGTCTCCGGCCGTGCCGACATCCGGCGGATGACGAAGTCGCTGGCATTCCTCGACGCCGAGGCGAGCGCCGACGACACGCTTCTGCTTACTGCGACGGCGATCTTTCGGGTGTTCGACGGCAGCGCGCGGTAGTACGTCCTGCGCGCCGGTTGTCGCCGCGTCGGCAACAAGCCGCACCCGATTTCACTTTTTCCGCCGCCTCTACCGCTGCGGCATGCCCTGCGGCACCACGGTGGCCACGATCGACGCGTCGAGCGCTTCATATTGGTCGTAGCCGATCGTTTGGTAGAGTTCGGCGCGGGTCTGCATCTCGCCCAGCATGTTGTGCGTACCGCCGTCGCGCTTCAGCGCATGGTAGAGCCGGGCCTGCGCCTTGTTGGCCATCCGCAGCGCTGAGACCGGCCAGATCACCATCTTGTAGCCCATGGCCTCGAACTCGGCGGCGGTGAAGAACGGCGTACGACCAAACTCGGTCATGTTGGCAAGTAGCGGCACGCCGGGCATGGCCTCAGCGAAGGCGCGGAACATCTCGGCATCGACTAGCGCCTCGGGGAAGATCGCATCGGCGCCCGCCTCGACGTAGCGCTTGGCGCGCGCCACGGCGCCGTCGATACCCTCGCTTGCCGCGGCGTCGGTGCGGGCAACCACCAGCATATGCCGGCGCGCTCTGGCAGCGGCCGCCACCTTGGCGGCCATATCGTACGGGTCGGCGAGCTTCTTGTCGTTGAGATGGCCGCATTTCTTCGGCAGGAGCTGGTCCTCGATATGCACCGCGGCGGCGCCCGCCTCCTCGAACGCGCGCACCATGTGCATGACGTTCAGCGCCTCACCGTAGCCGGTGTCGCCGTCGACCAGCACCGGCAGACCCGACGCACGCACCGCTTGGCGGATGAAGAAGCAGACCTCGTCGATCGTGATGACGCCCAGATCCGGCAGGCCCATCGACGAGCTCATACCCGCTCCAGAGAGGTAAAGCGCCTCGAAGCCGGCCGCTTTTGCTTGCAGGGCAGCGATGCCGTTGTGGGCACCGGGCATTTGCAAGATGCCGGGCCGATCGAGCAGCGCGCGGAACCGCCAACCGGCCCGCTCACTTGGAAGATCGGCGGCGACGAGATAGGGCATGGCTTCCTCCGTCAGATCTCTTGCCGTGGTCGGGTGGCCTGCCAGGTCACAAGCAAGCCCGCTCCAACAATCACCGCAGTGCCCAGCCAGGTGTAGAGATCGGGTACCTCGGCGAACAGCAGGTAGCCCACGATGACCGACCCGATCATCTGAGTATAGTTGAACGGCGCCACCAGGTTCGCCGAGGCGAAGGTCAGGGCCTTGGCGACACAGTAGTGGCCGAGCCCGCCCAGCACGCCGAGCGACAGGAACAGCAGCCAATCCTGCCAGCTCCGCGGCGTCTGCCAGACGATAGGCAGGACGAACGACAGCAGGATCGAGCCAAGCAGCACACTGTAGAAGATCGAGGTGGCGGGATGATCGACGCCGGCCAGCCGACGGATGACGATCTGGTAGAGCGCATAGCAGAACGCGCTGCCCAGCAGCAGCAGCGATGCCCAGTGAAACACCGCACTGCCCGGCCGGATCACCACCAGCACGCCGGCGAAGCCCAGTGCGACCGCGGCAAGGCGCAGTGCCGTGATGCGCTCGCCGAGCAATGGCCAGGCGAGGAACACCACGACGAGCGGTGACACGAAGCTGATCGAGATCGCCTCGGCGACGCCGACGTATTTTACCGCGGAAAAGAAACACAGCGTCGACACCAGCATGGCTATCGAGCTCACCGTCTGCAGGCCGATGCGATGGGTACGGAAGAGAGCGAGGCCGAGCTGGGGCGTGAAGACTACCGCCACCAGGCAGAGGTGGACGACGATGCGAAACCAAACGATTTGCGTGGCATCGTAGGTTGCCGCCAAAAGCTTGACCAAGCCGTTCATGATCGGAAACAGCGCACAGGCACCGCACATGTAGGCCACGCCCAGCAGTGGACGCGACACCCTGGCCGGTCTTGCCTCCTTCGCCACGCGGTCGCCTCAGCGGAAGAAGCGTTCGAGCGAACCCAGCAGCAGCGTGCCGGCGGTGGCGATGACGATCAGTGCGGCGGCAATGGTGGTGAAGCGGCCGATCTCTTGCGAGCGCCCCTCGGCGATGATCAATCGATGCGCCAGCATCGAGGCCATGCCGACGGCCGCGAGCGTGATCGCCATGCCGAGCGCGATGGCAATGACGCCGATCACGCCTGCCCATAGAACGTCGAGGGCGATGGACAACAAGATTACGATCAGCGCGCCCGCGCAGGGCGCGATGCCGGCGGCGGTCAGCAGCAGCCAGCCCGCGATCGTGCGCTGTGACGAGTCCCGGTGATGATGGCTGTGAGCATGGTCGCGGCCGTGGCCGTGGTGATGATCGTCATGGCCACCATGATCTCCATGGTGATGCTCATGGAGGCGGCCGGTGATGCCGGCCCACAGCCGCCACAAGCCGATCGCCAGGATCAAGAGGTAGGACACCATCTCGACGTTGCGCACCTCGCGCAGCGCCCCCAAGAGGCCGACACTAGCGAACAGCTTCAAGGCGCCGGCCAGCAGAAGCGCTGCCAAGGTATGGGTGAACGCGATCCAGCCACCGGCGAAAATGCCCTCGATCCAAGCGCGCGGCCGAGAACTGTCGAGGAAGTAGGCGACGACGACGGCCTTACCATGGCCCGGTCCCAGCGTGTGGACCACGCCATAGCCAAAGCACACCGTGGCCAACGTCCACAGCGCGAGCGATCCTGAACCCGACTGGATGTCGCGCAGCGACACCGAAAGCGTCTGCTGGATGCGGCGCTGATACTGGGCCGAGAAGCGCGCCAGCTCGGCGACACTGTCGGTGAAGACCAGAGCGCCGATCAGGGCGGCGAGCAGCAGGACGCCAAGCCACAGAAGCGGCGAGCGGAGAACGGCCGGCGTCACGGCAACTGGCAGGTCACGGTGTCGGCCTGCACCGGGTAGCCGCGGATGAACTCGGCTTTGTAGGTCAGATGCTTGGCCAGCGCGCATCCAGCCGGAAGCGAATTCTTGTCGACCTCGACGCGCATAAAATCGTCGGGATCGAAGGTGGTGATGGACACGAACTTGCTGGGCTGCGGCAGGTCGAAGCGCATGACATAGACCAGATTGCGCGGCCCCTTCTGACGCGGGCCCGGCGGTTCGCTGACGCGCTTGTTGGGTGGCATGGCCATGCCCGAATTGTCGCCGGCTGAACGATCCCACTCCGGCAGGGTGAAGCTCGCCGGATCGTCGATGCGGGCGCTGAAGGCCGGCGCCTTGGCCGGTCGAAAGTCCTTCCCACCGGTGTTGATCCAGGTGAGGAAGCCGAATTTCTGCAGTTCCGGCAGCATGTCGTCGGCGAGCAGCTTGATCTCGCGGGCCGAGAACTTGCCATCCTTGTTCTCGTCGATCAGCGGGATCTCGATTTCGCTGGAGAATGGGTCGAATCGCCATTCGATCTCGACATGGGTGTAATTGCCGTCTTTGGTGACGACACGCACGACCTGCTGCACCCAGAGATGCGGATGGGCCCAGGCGGCCGTCATCGGCGCCAGCCAGGCAACCAGGCCAAGGGCGAGGGCGGCACCGCGGCTCATGGGCCCACCTGCGGCGGAACCAGCCGCGGCTTGCCGTCGCCATCGATCGCCACGAACACGAAGGAGCCGTGGGTGACACGCCGGTCGGTGTCGTCCTGGCGGCGCTGCACCACTGTCTCGAGGTCGATGGTGATCGAGGTCCGGCCGACCTTGGCGACCTCGCCGTAGATCGACACAACGTCGCCTACCTTGATCGGCTCGACAAAGGTCATGGCAGTGATGGCGACCGTGGCGACACGGCCCTTGGCGACGCGCGCGGCGAGTGCGCCGCCCGCAGTATCCATCTGCGACAGGACCCAGCCACCGAAAATATCGCCGTTGCTGTTCATGTCGGAAGGGTGCGGAACTGTCCTGACGATCGGGTCACGGCGGCTGTCGGGCATCAGGCTGTCACTGGATATGGTTGATTTCGTGTCATTTTCCTACCATACCCATGTCGTACCGGCCATCAAGCGATCCCCCTCGCGCGGCCGGGGGAAGACAGAAGCAAAGACCAGAACCATGGCGAAGAACGGCGACCTGTTCGAGCGCAATGGTGGCGGCAAACGCGCCGCCGCCCGCGATAGTTCCTATACTGCGCGAGACATCGAAGTACTGGAGGGTCTCGAGCCCGTCCGCAAGCGTCCCGGCATGTATGTCGGCGGCACCGACGAGCGGGCCATGCATCATCTGGTCGCCGAGGTGCTGGACAACGCCATGGACGAGGCGGTCGCAGGTCACGCCGACACGATCCACCTCGAGCTGATGGCCGGCAACAAGGTGATGATCCGCGACAATGGCCGCGGCATCCCAGTCGACCCGCACCCGAAGTTCAAGAACAAGTCCGCACTCGAGGTCATCCTCACCACGCTGCATTCCGGCGGCAAGTTCGACAACAAGGTCTACGCCACCTCGGGTGGCCTGCACGGTGTGGGCGTGTCGGTCGTCAATGCATTGTCCGACGAGCTCGTGGTCGAGGTTGCGCGCGACCGCCAGGCCTGGACGCAAACCTTCTCACGCGGCAAAGCGACGACCAAGCTGAAGTCGGCCGGTCCCGCCCCCAACCGGCGCGGCACCACCGTGACCTTCCATCCCGACCCGCAGATTTTCGGCAAGCAGGTCTTCGTGCCCGAGCGGCTATACCGCATGGCGCGGTCGAAAGCCTATCTGTTCCGCGGCGTCGAGATCCGCTGGCGTTGCGACAGGAGCTTGTTGCCCAAAGGCGCTGCGATCCCCGAAGAGGAATCGTTCCACTTTCCCGGCGGCCTGAAGGACTATGTGACGTCCGAGATCGGCGAGCGGCCGACCATCGTGCCGCAGCCCTTCGCCGGCGAAGCCAAGAGCGAAACCAACGGCACGGCCGGCGGCAAGGTCGAGTGGGCGGTGTGGTGGCCGACTGACGAAGAAGGCTTCGTTCGCTCCTACTGCAATACCGTGCCGACGGCCGAGGGTGGCACGCACGAATCGGGCTTCCGCAGCGCCTTGGTGCGTGGGCTGAAGCGCTACGCCGAACTGACCGGCAACCGCAAAGGCTCGATCATCACCGCCGACGACGCGATCGACGGTGCAGCCGGCTTGGTCTCGGTGTTCATCGAGCAGCCGCAGTTCCAGGGACAGACCAAGGAGAAGCTGGTCAGCGTCGAGGCGACCAAGTTGGTCGAGACAGTGATCGGCGACAATTTCGAGCACTGGCTGACCGGCGACAAGGAAGCCGGTAACGTGCTGCTGGAGCACGTCGTCGCCAAGGCCGAGGAGCGGGTCCGGCGCAAGCAGGACCGCGAGCAGCAGCGTAAGACCGCGACGCGCAAGCTCAGGCTGCCCGGCAAGCTCGCCGACTGCAGCAACACGGCGGCCGAAGGCACCGAGATCTTCCTGGTCGAAGGCGATTCGGCCGGCGGCTCGGCCAAGGCGGCGCGCAACCGCGAGACCCAAGCGATTCTGCCGCTGCGCGGCAAGATCCTGAACGTGGCCAGCGCCTCGGCCGAGAAGCTGCGCGACAACCAGGAGATCCAGGATCTCATCCAGGCGCTGGGCTGCGGCACCGGCACCACCTACAACGACGAGCGGCTACGCTACGAGCGGGTCATCATCATGACCGATGCCGACGTCGACGGCGCGCATATCGCCTCGTTGCTGATGACGTTCTTCTATCGCGAGATGCCCAAGCTGATCGAGAGCGGCCACCTCTTCCTCGCCCAGCCGCCGCTCTACCGGCTGAGCAAGGGTGATCGCATCGAGTACGCCCGCGACGAGCAGCACAAGGATGAGTTGATGCGCGAAGTGTTCGGCGGCGGCAAGGTCGAGATCACGCGCTTCAA
>VGCQ01000094.1 GCA_016870055.1 Alphaproteobacteria bacterium
ATCGCTGGCCAGATGCTGCTCAAGGCCGGTGCCGACGCGCCCGACTTCGTGAGCCAAGTGCTACGGCCCTCGACGCTCGCCGGTTTGGCCCTCTATGGCTCGGCGGCTTTTCTCTACATCGTGGCGCTGCGCAAGATTCCGGTGTCGGTGGCCTTTCCCAGCGTGTCGCTCTCCTATGCGATCGTGGCGGTGCTCGGCCACTTCCTTTTCGGCGAGCCGTTCGGCATCAAGCAGATCGGCGGCCTTGCGCTCATCATGGGCGGCGTCGTCCTGATCAACCAGCACTGAGTGAGCCACCACCGTGAATTACGAGCAGATCAAGTACGAGACCCGGGACGGCATTCTGACCATCACACTCGACCGCCCCGACAAGCTCAACGCCTTCACCGGCCGGATGCTGTCGGAGCTGCTCGACGCCATGGACCGCGCCGATCGCGATGACGATGTGCGCGCCGTGGTGTTCACCGGCGCCGGCCGCGGCTTCTGCGCCGGCGCCGATCTCTCCGGCGGCGCAAACACCTTCAATGCCGAGAATCGCGGACCGGTCGACCCTGGCCTGGACGGCCATCGCGACGGCGGCGGGCTGTTCACGCTGCGTTTGTACGATTCGCTGAAGCCGACCGTCGCTGCGTGCAACGGACCGGCGGTCGGCGTCGGTGTCACCATGCAGCTCGCCATGGACGTGCGCCTGGCCTCGGAGGCGGCGCGCTACGGCTTTGTGTTCACTCGCCGGGCCATCGTCATGGAAGCCTGCTCGAGCTGGTTCCTGCCGCGGTTGGTCGGCCCACAGCAGGCGCTGGAATGGGTGATGACCGGTCGGGTTTTCGACGCCGCCGAGGCGCTGCAGGGCCGGTTGGTCCGCTCCGTTCACAAGCCCGACGAACTCCTGCCTGCAGCGTACGCTCTCGCTCGCGAGATCGCCGACAACACCGCACCCGTTTCAGTCGCGCTCAACCGTCAGATGATCTGGAAGATGCTGGGTGCGGATCACCCGATGGAAGCGCACAAGGTCGATTCCAAGGGCATCTACGAGCGCGGCAAGTCGGCCGATGTGAAGGAGGGTGTTACGGCCTTCCTCGAGAAGCGTCCGGCCCGGTTCCCCATGAAGGTTACGACCGGCATGCCGTCCTACTATCCGTGGTGGCCGGAACGGACGTTCAAGTAGGGTTGCCGCCCGGCAGGTCATGCGGCAATCTCGCCGGCAACAGCCAAACCGGGAGGAAACAATGACCAAGGTGCAAATGCGGCGCCGCGCGGTTTTGGCGGCAGCGCCGATGCTTGTCGCCGCTCCTTACGTGACCAAAGCGCAGTCCGGCAAACCCGAGAAGACCAAGGTCGTGCTGGCCGTCGGTGGCAAATCGGCGCTTTACTACCTGTCGCTCACCATCGCCGAGACCAAGGGCTACTTCAAGGAAGCCGGCCTCGATGTCGAGATCAACGACTTCCAGGGCGGCGCCAAGTCTCTGCAGGCGCTGATGGGCGGCAGCGCCGATGTGGTTGCTGGTGCCTACGAGCACACCATCCGCATGCAGCAGCGCGGTCAGGATATCGTCGGCTTCGTCCTGATCGGGCGTGGCATGCAGCTCGCCATCGGCCTGCGCAACGACGTGGCGGCGAAGGTGAAGGGGCCCGCCGACATCAAGGGCATGAAGTTCGGTGTCACGGCGCCCGGCTCGCAGACCCACATGCTGGTCAACAACTGGGCTGCCAAGGGCGGATTGAAGGCCACGGACATCGTGGCGATCGGAGTCGGCGCCGGAGCGTCGGTGGTCGCGGCTATCGAGAAGGGTGAGGTCGACGGCATCTCGCAAGCCGACCCCGCGGTGACCATCCTCGAGGACAAGAAGCTGATCAAGATCATGGTCGACACACGCACCATGAAGGGCAACCTGGACTTGTTCGGCGGTGCCTTTCCGGCAGCTTGTCTCTACGCTCAGCCGGACCTCCTGAAGAAGACGCCGAACACCACGCAGGCGTTGGCGACGGCTATCGTGCGGGCCAACCAGTGGTTACAGACGGCGGCGCCCGCCGAGGTCGCCAAGTCGGTCCCCGAGGCGTACTTGCTGGGCGACCGTGCGCTCTACGAGAAGGCATTCACCGCAGTGCGCGATACCATCTCGCCGGATGGCCAGATGCCGCCGGATGGTCCGGGCAACTGCTTGAAATTCCTGGCCGAGGGCGATCCCGGCATCAAGCCAGCCGGCATCAAGTTGGCCGACACCTGGAACAACGAGTTCGCGGCGCGGGCCGGCAAGCGTAGCTGATGGACAGCGGTGTTCCGGCCCTGGTGCTGGAGGACATCACCTGCCGCTTCGCCGCCCGTGATGGTGGCGAGGCCTATACGGCGGTGGCGGACACGTCGTTGACCGTGGCGGCCGGCGAGTTCGTGTCGGTGGTCGGGCCGACCGGCTGCGGCAAGTCGACGTTGCTCAACATTGCGGCTGGCTTGCTGGCGCCGTCGCAAGGTCGTGTCTCGGTGTTCGGCCAGCCGCTGGTGGCCGCCAGCGGTGTCAATCGTCGGGCCGGCTACATGTTCCAGGCCGATGCCTTGATGCCGTGGCGCACCGGCATCGACAACGTGATCGCCGGCCTGGAGTTTCGCGGCGTGCCGCGGACCGAGGCCGTGGCGCAGGGCGAGGCCTGGCTGCGTCGGGTAGGTCTGGCCGGCTTCGGCGATCGCTATCCGCACCAGATGTCGGGCGGCATGCGCAAGCGCCTGGCGCTCGCCCAGACACTGATCCTCAGCCCAGACATCCTGCTGATGGATGAGCCCTTTTCGGCGCTCGACGTGCAGACGCGTCAGCTCATGGAGAACGAGCTGCTGGCGCTGTGGGCTGAGGACAAGAAGTCGGTGCTGTTCATCACCCACGATCTCGAGGAAGCGATCGCGCTCTCCGATCGGGTCGTCGTTCTATCGGCAGGGCCGGCGACGCGACCGATCGGCGATTTCAAGGTCGACCTGCCGCGGCCGCGCGATGTGTCGGAGATTCGCATGACGCCGGGCTTTCTCGCCCTGCACCGCGAGATCTGGGCGGCTATGAAGGAAGAGGTCCTGAAGGCCTATGCACGGCAGAAGGCGGCGTGACATGAGGCTGCGGGCGTTGCAAGTCCTGGTGCTGGGTCTGGTCATCGCCTTTTGGTACGTCATGACCGCGCCCGGTCTCGTTCCGCCGTTCTACTTCGAGAAGCCGAACCGGGCGGCTTTCTTCTTCGGCGAACCGCAGAAGGTCTTTTGGATCATCGTCGACTGGTTCGTGAGCGGGGAGATTTTCGGCCATCTCGGCATCACGTTGCTCGAAACCGCGCTGGGATTCCTGATCGGCTCGGTGTTCGGCCTCGTGATCGGGCTTTGGCTGGCTCTGTCGCCCACGGCGTCGGCGGTGTTGGATCCTTACATCAAGGGCCTCAACTCCATGCCGCGCGTCGTGCTGGCGCCGATCTTCGCGGTGTGGTTCGGGCTCGGCATCTGGTCGAAGGTGGCGTTGGGCGTGACGCTGGTCTTCTTCGTGGTGTTCTTCAACGTCTATCAGGGCGTGCGCGAGGTCAGCCCCAACCTGATCGCCAGCGCCCGGATGCTGGGAGCGTCGCCGCGCCAGCTCTTGCGATCGATCTACCTGCCGTCGGCCATGAGCTGGGTCTTTGCCAGCCTGCACAACGCCGTGGGCTTGGCCTTTGTCGGCGCCGTGGTCGGCGAGTATCTCGGCTCGGCGCGCGGCGTCGGCTACCTGATCCTGCAGGCCGAGGGCACGTTCGACATCAACACGGTGTTCGCAGGCATCCTGGTGCTGACGGCCTTCGCGCTGGCGCTCGACGCCGCCGTCGGCGCCGTCGAGCGCCGGCTGATGACCTGGCAGCCGCGCGCCAGCGAGACGGAAAGGGTTTAGTTTCCCGTGAAACGCGCCGCGCGCTTCTCCAGGAAGTGGGCGACGCCTTCCTTGAAGTCGGCCGTCTGGAAGGAAAGCTCCATCTCGTGGTTGGCTTGGGTGGTGGCCTCGGCGAGGGTCTGGAACTCGGCTTCCCAGATCTGGCGCTTCATCACCGTCACCGAGCGCGGTGAGACGGTGTTGGCAAGCAGGGTCGCGTAGGCGCGCGTCTCGGCCAGCAGCTTGTCGTCGGGGATGACTCGGTTGACGAGGCCCATGGCCAGCGCCTCCGGCGCCCGGAACTTGTGGGCCGAGCAGAGAAGATCGAGGGCGGTTGGTAGGCCGACCAGACGCGGCAGCAGCCAGCTCACGCCGTGCTCGGCAATCAGGCCGCGCTGGGCGAAAGCCGTGGTGAAAACCGCCGACTCCGACGCAAAACGCAAGTCGGCGTAGAGCGGAATCACGAATCCCAGACCGGCCGCCGGGCCGTTGATCGCAGCGATGATGAATTTGGGGATCGCCGGGAAGTAGGAGTAGTTCATCTTGAACTCGGGCAAGGTGCTGGCGCCGGGCAGTGCGGCGGCAGCCTTGGTCGACCGATCAGCGTTGCCACCGGAGCCCGCGCCGATCGCTTGCAATCCGCCCATGTCCGCGCCGGCGCAGAAGCCGCGACCGGCACCGGTCAGGATGATGGCGCGCACGTCGGGGTCGCCGCCAGCCTCGTGCATCGCATCCTTGAGGTCGAGATGCATCTGCCGTGTCCACGCATTGAGCTTGTCGGGTCGGTTCAGCGTGATGGTGCAGATGCGATCGGCGACATCGTAAAGAACCGTTTCATATGCCATCCGGGGTCTCCCTCATGTGCATTCTTGCAAAGTGCATGATGAGCAAATCTACGCGACGATACAAATGGGACCCAATCGCTACAAATGGCACCCGTTTGGGCGCCGCCGTCGCCATCGGTTGGCCTAAGATCGCGCCCGTGGGCAAGGGGGCTGTTGCGGCAGAGAGTTGTCTGCATACGAACGGTTTCGTGGTATCCTGCGCGTAAAGGGCAAAAACATCATTGGGGTTGGGAAATGGCAAAACGGGAATTCGGCCATCCGAACGAGATGCACAAATACGTCGGCCAGGAGATTGGGGTCAGCGACTGGGTGGCGGTGACCCAGGAGCGGATCAACCAGTTCGCCGATGCGACCGGCGACCATCAGTGGATCCATGTCGATGTCGAGCGAGCCAAGAAGGACATGCCGGGCGGCAAGACCATCGCCCACGGATTTCTGACCCTGTCGCTGATCCCGATGCTCAGCCATCAGATCTCGCACATCAACAATGTGCGCAACGGCATCAACTACGGCTGCAACAAGGTGCGCTTCACCAGCCCCGTACCGGCCGGTTCCCGCGTGCGCGCCCGCACCAAGCTCTTGGCCGCCGACCCTATGGACAAGGGCGGCGTTCGGCTCACCAACCAGGTCACGATCGAGATCGAAGGGCAGGAGCGGCCGGCCTGTGTCGCCGAGACCATGTCGATCGTCTACGGCGCCTGAGGGAACCGATCGTGCTCAAGCGCGAGGAACTGACGTCGGAGAATATCGACCAGATCGTCGCCGACGCGCGCAAAGCCGGCTACGATTTCTTCCTGACGTCGGAGGAGCGCGAAGCCAGCCTGAAGGTGGCGCTGCAACGCTACCAGCCCGGTGAGGAAGCCTGGGTCTTCGCCTACGGCTCGCTGATGTGGAATCCGGCCATCGAGTATGCGGAAGCTCAACCCTGCAAGGTCGATGGCTGGCGGCGTTCTTTTTGCTTTTGGACGCCACTTGGTCGCGGCACCCCCGAACTGCCCGGCCTGATGCTGGCATTGGAGCGCGGTGGGGGGTGCGAGGGCATCGCTTATCGGCTGGCGCCGTCGCAGGTGCGCAGCGAGCTCGCCATCCTGTGGAATCGCGAGATGCTGTCGGGTGTCTACCAGGCGCAGTGGGTACCGACCAGGCTGCGCGATGGTCGCACCGTGACGGCCGTCACGTTCGTGGTCGATACCGGCCATTGCCAGTACTGCGGCGACTTGCCGATCGAGCGGGCGGCCCATTACATCGCCTTTGCCGAGGGTCGCCGCGGCGCTTGCCGCGACTATCTCGCCAACACCGCGGCCCACGCCCGTGCCTTGCATATCCACGACCCCTATATCGAGGAGCTGGTCGAGCGCGTGACGGCGTTGCGCGATGGCGGCTACGACATTCCGACCGTCGAGGCCAGCGGTGACGCGGTGGGAGAGGCCTGACGCCGTCGGGAAACGTTGCCGCATGTGCGGGCGGGCGTGCGGCATGACATAGTCGCCGCGTGTCCCGTCTTGTCGCTCGCTGGCTGGCGCTGTCGCCCAATCTGCGCGGTATCCTGTGGGTCGGCCTGTCCGGCTTGATCTTCGCTCTGCTCAACGTCTTCACGTTGATTCCGGCGCAGCATCTCAATCCCTACGTCATGGCGTTCCTGCGCTATCTGTTCGGAACGTTGTTCCTGCTGCCGATCGTCTTGCGCGTCGGCCTCTACCGCTCCTTGCGCACCGATCGCGCCGGCCTGCATGTCTCGCGCGGCGCCATCCACACCGTGGGCATGATGCTGTGGTTCATGGCCTTGCCGCTCACCAGCCTGGCCGAGATCACGGCGCTCGGCTTCACCGGGCCGATCTTCGTCACCGTCGGCGCCGCCCTGTTCTTGGGCGAGGATGTGCGACTGCGGCGCTGGCTGGCCGTGATCGTCGGCTTCGCCGGCGCCATGATCATCATCCGGCCGGGCTTTTCCGAGATCCACCTCGGCGTCATCTGCATCCTGCTCTCGACACCGATCTTCTCGGCTTCCAACCTGATGGCCAAGGCGCTCGCTCGCTCCGATTCGGCCAACACCATCGTGGTCTGGCAGAACCTGGTGATCGTAGTGCTCGCCGCGCCGGTCGCAATCTGGTTTTGGCAGACACCGTCGTGGACCGATCTGCTGTGGTTCCTGGCCGCCGGCCTGTGCGGCACCGCCGGCCACATCTGCCAGCAGCGCGGCTATCAGCTCGCCGACATTACGCTTCTTCAGCCGATCGGCTTTCTGTCGCTGATCTGGAATACGCTGCTCGGCTATTTCCTGTTCTTCCAGACGCCGGATGTCTGGACCTTCGTCGGCGCCGCCGTGATCTTCGCCAGCGCGCTCTACATCTCCCACCGCGAAGCGATCCGGCGCTCGCAGATCAAGACCGCCGACTCGCGGGCTTCACCCGAATCGTAGAACGCGCCATCAGCCGCCAGTGACGCTCATGTGCCGTGGTACCGCTGGGGTGCTGTGGCGGCGGTCGATGACGAAGTCGTGGCCTTTGGGCTTGCGGGCGATCGCCTCGGTGATCGCCCGGTCGAGGATCTCATCGCTCTCCGACGCGCGCAAGGGCGCGCGCAGATCGGCCGCATCTTCCTGGCCGAGGCACATATAGAGCGTGCCGGTGCAGGTCAGCCGCACGCGATTGCAGCTTTCGCAGAAATTGTGGGTGAGCGGCGTGATGAATCCCAATCGGCCGCCCGTCTCCTCGACGCGGAAGTAACGCGCCGGCCCGCCGGTGCGATAGTCGGTTTCGGTGAGCGTGAAATGCTTGGCGATGTCGGCCCGCGCCAGCGACAGCGGCAGATACTGGTCCAGTCGCGCTTGGTCGCCGATCTCGCCCATCGGCATGACCTCGATCAGCACGAGGTCCATGCCGCGGCCATGGCTCCAGCGGATCAGCTCGCCGAACTCCATGTCGTTGACGCCGCGCAAAGCCACGGCATTGATCTTGACGTGCAGCCCGGCCGCCTGGGCGGCATCGAGACCGCGCATCACCTGGTCGAGATCGCCCCAGCGCGTCAGCTCGCGGAACTTGGTCTTGTCGAGCGTGTCCATCGACACGTTGACACGCCGCACGCCGATCGCCGCCAGCTCCTGGGCGTACTTGGCGAGCTGGCTGCCGTTGGTGGTGAGCGTGAGCTCGTCCAGTGCGCCGCTGTCGAGATGGCGACCCAGGCCGCGGATCAGCGACATCACGTTCTTGCGCACCAAGGGCTCACCGCCGGTCAGGCGGAGCTTCTTGACGCCGCGGCGCACGAAGGCCGAGCACAGCCGCTCCAGCTCCTCCAGTGACAGGACCTCGGCCTTGGGCAGGAAGGTCATGTCCTCGGCCATGCAGTACACGCAGCGGAAATCGCAGCGATCCGTCACCGAAACGCGCAGATAGGTGATACGGCGGCCAAAGGGGTCGATCATGGGTCGGTAATGTAAGCTGCTTTGAGCGGTTTTTCGACCCCTGCCGGCAAGAGCCGCAGCAGATCGTCGATCGTATCGGCCTCGGCGGCGGGTTTGTCGGTCCGGATGCGGCTGATGCGGGGAAAGCGCATAGCCACACCGGATTTGTGGCGACTCGAACGGGCGAGGCCGTCGAAGGCGATCTCCAGTACGAGCTCGTGAGCGACCTCCCGCACCGGCCCGAATCGGTTGGTGGTGTGGTCGCGCACCCACTTGTCGAGCCAGCGCAGCTCCTCGTCGGTGAAGCCGAAATAGGCCTTGCCGACCGGCGCCAGCTCGCGCCGCCCCGCGACCTCGCGCCAGCAGCCGAACGTGAAGTCGGAGTAGAACGAGCTGCGCTTGCCGTGACCGCGCTGGGCGTACATCAGCACGCAGTCGACCAGCAGGGGATCGCGCTTCCACTTGAACCACGGACCCTTCGGGCGCCCGGCCAGGTAGGGGCTGTCGCCGCGCTTCAGCATCAGCCCCTCGATGCCGTCGCTTCTGGTCGCCTCGCGCAGCTCGGCAAGATGAGCCCAATCGGTGAAGGCGACCAACGGCGAGACGTCGAAGCGGGGGCGAGGCTTCGCGCCGTGCCACGCCTCGAGGCGGGCGCGACGTTGGTCGAAGCCGAGAGCGCGCAGATCCTCGCCGTCCAACCGCAGCATGTCGTAGAGCCGGACATGGGCGGGATGGTCCTTCAGCTGCCTGGGCGTCACCGTCTTGCGGTTCAGCCGTTGCTGCAGGTCGTTGAACGGCGCCACGATCGCCCCGCGGCGCACCAACAGCTCGCCATCCAGCACCGCCTCGAAGTCGATCGCCGCGACGATGTCGGGAAAGGCGCCGGAGATGTCCTCGCCGGCGCGGCTGTATAGCCGCCGCACGCCGCCCGACGCCGCGATCTGCACGCGAATGCCGTCCCACTTCCATTCGGCGCGAAACTCGGTCGGATCGAGTCCGTCGAGTTCGGCGCGGTCGATCGGATTGGCCAGCATGGGTGGCAGGAACGCGCCGCCGGCATTGCTGCTCGGCTTCGGACCGTCGGCCAGCAGCCAGTCGAACAACGGCCGATAGGGCGCCGACAGGCCGTGCCAGATCTCCTCGACCGCGTCGACCGGCTGGCCGCCGACATTGGCGGCCGCCTGCTTGGCGAGCCTGGCCGACACGCCGACCCGGAGCGCGCCGGTCAGCAGTTTCAAGAGTGCCCAGCGGCCCGTGGCGTCGAGCGAGTCGAGCCAGCGCTTCAGGATGGCCGGGGTCTGCATCTTGGTCGCGCGCTGCAGCATCTCGACGACCTCGCTCAGGGTCGGCGGCGGCCCGGCGTCGGGATCGGTCTGCCAGATCAGCGACAGCGTCTCGGCAAGGTCGCCGACATAGTCGTAGGAAAGATGGAACAGCTCCGTCCCGATCTTGTCCTCGCCGAAGCCGCGCAACATCGCAGGCTTGGCCGCCGGAAAATCGAGGCCGTCCGTCATCGCAGCGAGCGCCCAGCCGCGATCGGGATCGCGCGTCTCGCGCAAGTAGCTCTCGATTAGCCGGAGCTTGGCGTTGCGCGCCGGCTGGTAGGAAAGCGCGTCGAGCAGGGCGGCGAAGGCCTGCATCAGGCGCCCTCCTCGTCGCGGCCGGCCAAATGCAGTGCCTCGGCGTCGATGCCGATCGACCGCGCGTGATGGACCAGCGCCTCTTCGCGGCCATGCGTCACCCAGACCTTGGGTGCGCCGACATCCCGCAGTGTCTGGGTGAGCTCGGCCCAGTCGGCGTGATCGGAGATCACCAGCGGCAGCTCGGCGCCGCTTTGGCGGGCGCGCGCCCGCACCCGCATCCAGCCCGAGCATACGGCCGGGATCGGATCGGCGAAGCGTCGCGACCAACGATCGGCAATCGCCGACGGCGGACACAGAACGATGGCACCCTTGAACGTCTCGAGGATCGCATCGGACACCGGCGCGACCTCGCCGAGATCGACACCCTGTTCCTGATACAGCCGGCACAGTGCCACGAGGCTGCCATGCAGCCAGATCCGCTTGTCCCAGCCCGCCGCGCGCAGGAGCTTGATCACTCGCTGGCATTTGCCGAGCGCATAGACGCCTACCAGATGGGCACGCTCGGGGAAGGTGGCGATCGAACGCAGCAGCTTGGCGATCTCGCCCAGGTCGGAAGGATGGTGGAACACCGGCAAAGCGAAAGTCGCCTCGGTGATGAAGACGTCGCAGGCCACCGGCTCGAAGGGCGGGCAGGTCGGATCGGGTCGGCGCTTGAAGTCGCCCGACACCACGATGCGTTGCCCCTTGAAGGCGAGCACGGCCTGCGCGGAGCCCAGGATATGACCGGCCGGCGCCAGGCTCACATCGACCTCACCGATCCGCAGGCTTTCACCGTATTTCAATGGCTGCTGGCTGGTGTCCGGCATGCCGTCGAAGCGGGCCCGCATGATGGCGAGTGTCTCGGGCGTGGCCAGTGCGGCGCGGTGGCCGGGCCGGGCGTGGTCGCCATGGCCATGGGTGATCACGCCGCGCGGTACGGCGACCGCCGGATCGATGTAAAAATCTCCCGGCGCGCAGTACAGGCCGCGCGGTGTCGGATAGAGCCAGGAGCGAGGGTCCAGGGTGTCGATTGCCATCGAAGCTGCCGCATCCTATCCGCAGGATATGGGTCTTCCTGACCTATTTTCACGCTGGTTCGAGGGCCGGGGATGGACGCCGCGGCCGCACCAGCTCGCCCTGATCGCTTTGGCCCGCCAGGACAGGAGCGCACTGCTGATCGCGCCGACCGGCGGCGGCAAGACTCTGGCGGGCTTCCTGCCGTCGCTGATCGAGCTCACCGAGCGGCGGTCGAACGGCCAGGGCCTCGCCCACAAGAAGGGCAAGGGCGAGCTGCACACGCTCTACATCTCGCCCTTGAAGGCGTTGGCCACCGACATCCGCCGCAACCTCGAGGCGCCGATCGCCGAGATGCGCCTGCCGGTGCGCGCCGAAAGCCGCACCGGCGACACGCCGCAAAGCCGACGGCTGCGCCAGCGCGAGCGGCCGCCGGACCTGCTCATGACCACGCCCGAATCGCTCGCGCTGCTGCTGTCTTACCCCGACGCCCTGCAGTTCTTCGCCAGCTTGCGCTGCGTCATCGTCGACGAGCTGCATGCCTTCGCCACCAGCAAGCGCGGCCATCAGCTTGCGCTCGGCCTCGCGCGTTTGGCGACGCTGGCACCGCACGTGCGCTTCGTCGGCCTGTCGGCGACGGTCGCCGACCCGCCCGGCTTGGCCGAGTTCCTGGCCGTCAAGGACGAGGTCGAGATCGTGCACGGCGAACCCGGTGCGCCGCCCATGGTCGGCATCCTCGACACCCAGGAGCGTCTGCCGTGGGGCGGCCATATGGGTCATCACGCCGTCCCCGAGGTCTACAACATCCTTCGCCAGCACAAGACCTCGATCGTGTTCGTCAACACCCGCGCCCAGGCCGAGCTGGTGTTCGACCGGCTGTGGCGCATCAACGAGGACAATCTGGCGATCGGCCTGCATCACGGCTCGCTCGCGGTCGAGCAGCGGCGCAAGGTCGAGGCGGCGATGGCGGCCGGCAAGCTGCGCGCCGTGGTCGCCACGTCCTCGCTCGATCTCGGCATCGACTGGGGCGACGTCGACCTGGTGATCCAGATGGGCGCGCCCAAAGGCGTGAGCCGCCTGATGCAGAGGATCGGCCGGGCCAACCATCGGCTCGACGAACCCAGTCGCGCCTTGATCGCGCCGGCCAATCGCTTCGAGGTGCTGGAATCGCTGGCCGCCTTGGAGGCCGTCGAAGCGCGCGAGCTCGACGGCGACCCGCCGCGGCCGCCCTGCCTCGATGTGCTCGCTCAGCACATCGTCGGTACCGCTTGCGCCCAGCCGATCGACCGCGACGCGCTCTACGCCGAGGTGCTGAGCACCCTGCCCTACCGCGAGCTGCCGCGCCGGGACTTTGACGACACCTTCGACTTCGTCGCCACCGGCGGCTATGCACTCGCCGCCTACGATCGCTGGCATCGGCTGAAGCAGTTGCCCGACGGACGCTGGATGCTGGCCTCGCCCCTGGTGGCGCGGCAGTTCCGCATGAATGTCGGCACCATCGTCGAGCTGCCGCTGATCAAGGTGAAGATGAAGCGCGGCCCCGTGCTGGGCGAAGTCGAGGAGGCGTTCATCCAAGGCCTGGTGCCGGGCGACACGTTCGTCTTCGGCGGCCGCGTGTTGCGTTTCGAGGGCGTCAAGGAGCTGGTGGCGCAATGCTCGCTTGCCGCCGGCGGCGATCCCAAGGTGCCGGCCTATGGCGGCGGCCGCCTGCCGCTCTCGACTTTTCTCGCCGACCGCGTGCGCGGCATCCTTCAGGATCCGGCGCGGCACCCCAAGCTGCCGGCCGAAGTGCGCGAATGGCTGCGCATCCAGCGCATCCGTTCGACCTTGCCCAAGGGCAACCGCCTGCTGATCGAAGGCTTTCCGCGCGGCAACAAGCAGTTCATCGTCGCCTATTGCTTCGAAGGCCGGAACGCCCATCAGACGTTGGGCATGCTGTTGACGCGGCGCATGGAGCGCATGGGGCTGAAGCCCCTGGGCTTCGTCGCCACCGACTATGTGCTCGGCGTGTGGGGGCTCCGCCCGCCGACCAAGGCCGAGCTCGATCGGTTGTTCGACGAGGACATGCTGGGCGACGATCTCGAGGCGTGGATGGACGAATCGACCATGCTGCGCCGCTCGTTCCGCAATGTCGCGGTGATCGCCGGCCTGATCGAACGGCGCTTTCCGGGCGAGGAGAAGTCGCGCCGTCAAGTCACCTTCAGCTCCGACCTGATCTACGATGCGCTGCGCCGCCACGAGCCCGACCACATCCTGCTGCGCGCTACCCGCCAGGACGCCGCCTGGCAGCTCGCCGATCTGCGCCGGCTGGGCGACCTCCTGCGCCGCGCCAGGGGCCGCATCGACTACCGCCGGCTCGACCGCATCTCGCCGCTCGCCGTGCCGGTGCTGCTGGAGATCGGCAAGGAGCGCGTGCTCGACGGCAGCGCCGAGGACGAGCTTCTCGACATCGCCGCCCAGGAGCTGATCGACGAGGCGACGCGACTGTCCTAGACGCGCCGGTCTGTAACCTGATACGTTGCGAGTTACCATGATCCGGCGCTTTCGGCACAAAGGCCTCGAGCGATTGTTTGCCGAAGGCAGCACCAAAGGCGTGTCGGCTCAGCAGGTGCCGAGGCTGAAGCGCATTCTCGTGGCGCTCCAGCGCAGCCGAGGTCTCGAGGGTATA
>VGCQ01000095.1 GCA_016870055.1 Alphaproteobacteria bacterium
GTACCGCCAGCAGATCGTCCGCCAAATGCTCGAGATCGGCTACTACTCGCTGCCCGTCGTCGGCCTGACCGCAATCTTCACCGGCATGGTGCTTGCCCTGCAGAGCTACACGGGCTTTGCCCGCTTCTCGGCCGAATCGGCCATCCCCAACGTCGTCGTCGTATCGTTGACGCGCGAGCTTGGACCGGTGCTCGCCGCCCTCATGGTCGCGGGCCGTGTCGGTGCGGCGATGGCCGCCGAGATCGGCACCATGCGCGTCACCGAACAGATCGACGCGCTGACCACGCTCTCGACCGATCCCTTCAAGTATCTCGTGGTGCCGCGCCTGATCGCCGGTCTCGTCACCCTGCCGATCCTGGTGCTGATCGCCGACATCATCGGCGTGATGGGCGGCTTTCTGGTCGGCGTCTACAAGCTCGACTTCAACGACGCGGCCTACCTGCGCAACACTCTGGATTTCCTGCAGTTCCAGGACGTCTTCTCCGGCCTGGTCAAGGCCGCCGTGTTCGGTTTCCTGATCGCGCTCATGGGCTGCTATCACGGCTATATGTCGAGGGGAGGCGCCCAAGGCGTCGGCATGGCCACGACCGCCGCCGTGGTTTCGGCTTCGGCCCTGATCCTCACCTTCAACTACTTCATCACCGAAGCCTTCTTCTCGATCTGATGGCCTCCCCGAAGATCTCGCTCCGCGGCGTCACCAAAGCCTTCGGCGCCAAGCAGGTGCTGCGCGGCATCGACCTCGACGTGGCCTCCGGCGAATCGATGGTCGTGATCGGCGGTTCGGGCACCGGGAAATCGGTGCTGCTGAAATGCATTCTCGGCCTGATCCGGCCCGACAGCGGGTCGATCAAGGTCGACGGCGAGGAGACGATCGGCCTGTCAGACCGCGACCGCGCCCGCGTGATGCGCAAGTTCGGCATGCTGTTCCAAGGCGGCGCGCTGTTCGACTCGCTGCGGGTTTGGGAGAACGTGGCCTTCGGCCCGATCCAGAGCGACGGCATGGCCGCCACCGCCGCGCGCGAGGTGGCGATCGCCAAGCTGGGCGCCGTGGGCCTGGGACCCGAGATCGGCGAGCTTTTTCCCGCGGAGTTGAGCGGCGGCATGCAGAAGCGTGTGGCGCTGGCCCGGGCCATCGCCCGCGAGCCCGAGATCATCTTCTTCGACGAGCCCACCACCGGCCTCGATCCAATCATGGCCGACGTGATCAACGACCTGATCGTGAAGAGTGTCAGCGACCTCGGCGCCACTGCGGTGTCGATCACCCACGACATGGCTTCGGCACGCAAGATCGGCCATCGTATCACCATGATCCACGAAGGCCGGCTGATCTGGCAGGGTCCGGTGGCCGACATCGACCGCTCGGGCAATCCCCACGTCGATCAGTTCATCCACGGCCGGGCCCAAGGGCCGATCCGTATGCAGGTCAAGAAGCTCTGACCATGGCCCGGCCGCTGAAGCGCTTCGCCTGCCAGTCGTGCGGCGCGGTCACCAGCAAGTGGAGCGGCCGTTGCGAATCGTGCGGCGAGTGGAACACCATCGTCGAAGAAGCGGCGCCGGCCCCGGGACCGGCCGGCGGCGGCTTGGCGCGGGCCGGCAAGGGCCGCGCCCTCGACTTCGCCGGCCTGCAGGGAACGACGCCGCAGCCGGCGCGCTACCGGAGCGGCATCGGCGAATTCGACCGCGTCTGCGGCGGCGGACTGGTCGTGGGCTCCGCCCTTCTGATCGGCGGCGATCCCGGCATCGGCAAGTCGACGCTGCTCTTGCAGGTGGCCGCCGCGCTTGCCCGGCAGCATACGGCCTGCGCCTATGTCTCGGGCGAGGAGGCGCTCGACCAGGTGCGCTTGCGCGCCGAGCGGCTGGGGTTGGGCGACGCGCCGGTGCAACTCGCTGCCGCGACCTCGGTGCGTGACATCGTGGCCACATTGGAGCGGCCCGATGCGCCCAAGGTCGCGGTGATCGATTCGATCCAGACCATGTGGCTCGATACCATCGACAGCACACCCGGCACGGTCAGCCAGGTCCGCGCCTCGGCACAGGCGCTGGTCGAGCTCGCCAAGCGACGCGGCATCGCCGTGCTGCTGGTCGGCCACGTCACCAAGGACGGCGCCATCGCCGGTCCACGTGTGCTCGAGCACATGGTCGACACGGTGCTCTACTTCGAGGGCGAGCGCGGCCATCACTTCCGCATCCTGCGTACGGTCAAGAACCGCTTCGGCCCGACCGACGAGATCGGCGTGTTCGAGATGTCGGACCGCGGGCTCGCCGACGTCGCCAATCCGTCGGCGCTGTTCCTGGCCGAGCGGCGCGGTCATGTTTCGGGCGCTTGCGTGTTCGGCGGCATCGAGGGCACGCGGCCCGTGCTGGTCGAGATCCAGGCCCTGGTGGCGCCCTCCTCGTTCGCAACGCCGCGTCACGCCGTGGTCGGCTGGGACGCCAATCGCCTGGCCATGGTGCTGGCGGTGCTCGAAGCGCGCTGCGGCGTGGCGATCGGCGCCAACGATGTCTACCTCAACGTCGCCGGTGGCTTGCGCATCGGCGAGCCGGCCGCCGACCTCGCGGTGGCCGCCGCAGTCGTGTCGTCGCTGGCCGACGAGCCTGTGCCGCCCGACATGGTGGTGTTCGGCGAGATCGGGCTGGGTGGCGAAGTGCGGCCTGTCGGCCAGCGCGAGGCAAGGCTGCGGGAGGCGGCCAAGCTCGGCTTCCGCAGTGCGCTGGTGCCGCGCAGCCGCGCCGGTGCCGGCTCCGGCGGCGCGTCGCGTACGGCCGAAGGCATCGCCATTGACGAAATCGAGCATCTGTCGGACCTTGTCGCGCGTTTTCAGCCGGCCGGGCGAGCGGGGCAAAGACCACGTCGCGAGCGGCCCGCCAGCCGCGGCCACGGCCCGGCTGACGAGTAGGTTAGCGGCGTCGGGTAAGGAGCGTTTGGGGGCGATGGAGCAGCTCGGCATCACTGTTTTTGACGTCGCCGTCATCGCCGTTGCCGTGTTCGGAGCCGCGGTCGGCTGGTCGGCCGGGTTCGCCCACGCCGTGCTGTTCATCGGCTCGTGGATCGCGTCGGGTTGGGTAGCCATACGCTACTCCAAGCTGATCCAGCCCGAGGTCGAGCAGATCGTCGGCAGCGCCGAGCTCGCCTTCTTCCTGTCGATGCTCGCGGTCTTCGTCGCCTCGCTGGTCGTTCTGGTGATGCTGACCAATGCCGTCTCGCGCTCGGTGCGAGCAAGCCCGCTCGGCAAGCCCGATCGTATCCTGGGCGGCGGTTTCGGCGTGCTCTGCGCCTGGGTGGCGATCGGCACCGGTTTCCTGTTCTATAACTACCTCGGCTCGCGCACGCTGCCGCCGGCGGTCGAAGGCAGCGCCACCTTCCCGGCAATCAAGGAAATGACCACCTTCGTGGAACCCTTCCTGCCGCCGGGACTGCGAACCCGCCTGCAGCAGGGCCGCGGCGTCGGCGATGGCAGCCCGCCCGCCGCGCCCGTCCCCGCGCCGGGCGCCGCCAACGACAAGCCGGCCGGCTCGGAAACCAAGCCGCCGCAGTGAATTATCCTCGATGGCGCGCGCGACGGTCCCCCGTTATAACCGCGCCGTGCCCAGCGTCCCCAAACGCCCCGACCACGACCTCGACAAGTTCCACGAGGAGTGCGCGCTGTTCGGCATTTTCGGCACCGCCGACGCCGCGGCCCACACCGCGCTCGGCCTGCATGCCCTGCAGCATCGCGGTCAGGAGGCGTCGGGCATCGTCACCTTCGACGGCCGCCATTTCCACAATCATCGCGCCGCCGGTCTGGTCGGCGACATTTTCGGCGAGCAGGCGGTCATCGCAAAGCTGAAGGGCTACTCGGCGATCGGTCACAACCGCTACGCCACGACCGGCGGCTCGTCCGACCGCAACATCCAGCCGATCTTCGCCGACTTCGATTTCGGCGGCCTGGCGCTCGCCCACAACGGCAACCTGACCAACGCCTACCTGCTGCGCAAGGAGCTGGTACGCATGGGCTGCCTGTTCCAGTCGACCACCGACACCGAAGTGATCAACCATCTGATCGCCCGCTCGACCTACTCGACCGTGGTCGACCGCGTGATCGATGCCTTGGGTCGGGTCAAGGGCGCCTACTCGCTGCTGCTGCTGACCAACGACGAGTTGCTCGGCGTGCGCGATCCGATGGGCGTGCGGCCGCTGGTGATCGGTCGGCTGGACGACGCCTGGATTCTCACCTCCGAGAGCTGCGCGCTCGACATCATCGGCGCACGCCTCGTGCGTGACGTCGAGCCCGGCGAGATCGTCATCGTCGACGGCAGCGGTTTGCGTTCGATCAAGCCCTTTGCCAAGCAGAGACGCCGCTTCTGCGTGTTCGAGCACATCTATTTTGCCCGCCCAGATTCCAAGGTCGAGGGCATCGGCGTGTACGACGCACGCAAGCGCATCGGCCGCGAACTCGCCAGGGAGAGCCCGATACCGGCCGACGTCGTCGTGCCGGTGCCCGATTCGGGCGTGCCGGCGGCGATCGGCTATGCCGCACAGTCCGGCCTGCCGTTCGAGCTCGGCATCATCCGCAACCACTACGTCGGACGCACCTTCATCGAGCCGGCCGATCACATCCGCCATCTCGGCGTCCGCCTGAAGCACAACGCCAATCGCGCCCATATCGAGGGCAAGCGCGTGATCCTGGTCGACGATTCGATCGTGCGCGGCACGACTTCGATGAAGATCGTCGAGATGGTGCGCAATGTCGGCGCACGCGAGGTCCACATGCGCATCGCCGCGCCGCCGACCACCGATCCCTGCTTCTACGGCATCGACACACCACAACGCGAGAAGCTGCTCGCCTCTCGCTACGATGTCGCCGGCATGGCGAAATTCATCGGCGTCGATTCGCTCGCCTTCCTGTCGGTCGACGGCCTCTACCGCGCCATGGGCCTGGCCGGCCGCGATCCGGCCAATCCGGGCTTCTGCGACGCCTGCTTCACCGGCGACTACCCGATCGCCTTGGACGACGTGCTCGGCGTCGAAGACCGCCAGCTTTCGCTGCTCGCCGATCCGGCCTGAGTCCGCGCCATGACCACCGCGTCTCCTGGCCGCCTCGCCGGCCGCCTCGCGCTGGTCACCGGCGCCTCGCGCGGGCTGGGGGCCGCAGCGGCGCTGGCCTTCGCCCGCGAAGGCGCGCATTGCGTGCTGGTGGCGCGCACTGTCGGCGGCTTGGAAGAGCAGGACGACAAGATCAAGGCGCTGGGCGGCTCGGCCACTCTGGTGCCGCTCGACCTCACCGACGGCCCGGGAATCGACCGCCTGGGAGCGGCGCTCTACGAGCGCTTCGGCAAGCTCGACGTGCTGCTGGGCAACGCCGCCATCCTGGGCACGCTCTCGCCGATCGGCCATGTCGAACCCGACACGTTCGACAAGGTGATGGCGATCAACGTCACCGCCAACTGGCGGCTGATCCGCTCGCTGGATCCGCTGCTGCGCCGCTCCGACTCCGGGCGCGCGATCTTCGTGACCTCGGGCATCGCCCACAAGACCGTGCCCTATTGGAGCGCTTATGCCGCGAGCAAGGCCGCACTCGAAGTGCTGGTCGGCACCTACGCCGCCGAGGTCGCGCATACCGCTGTCCGGGTCAATCTCTACAATCCCGGCCCGATGCGCACCGCCATGCGCGCCCAGGCTTTTCCCGGCGAGGATCCGGAGACGCAGACACCTCCCGCGGCTCACGCCGAGGGCCTCGTTCAATTGGCGCTGCCGTCCTGCACCATGACCGGACAGTGGGTCGCGGGCGACGCGGCCCTTACCTAGCTTTTCGCGGCGAGACGTACGGGTTCTTGGGCTTCCGCATGGTGAGCCGGATCGGCACGCCAAGCAGGCCGAAATCGTCGCGCAGGCGATTCATCAGAAAGCGCAGATAGTCGTCGCCCAATTCCTCGGGCTGACTCACCGACAGCACGAAAGTCGGCGGCCTAATCTTGATCTGGGTCATGAAGCGCAGACGGATGCGGCGGCCGTGGGCGAGCGGCGGCGGATGCAGCGTCTCCATCTCGCGCAGCCAGCGATTGAGCTTGGGCGTGGGCACGCGCTTGTTCCACACGTCGTAGGTCGAGAACACCGCCGGCATCAGCCGCTCGATGCCGCGACCCGTGAGTGCCGAGAGGCCGACGATCGGCAGGCCCTTGACTTGCGCGAACGACGCTTCGAGTCGATCGGTGAGCTTGCGCCAGGCTTTGGTCGCACTGGCGCGGTCGTCGGCCAGAAGATCGGTCTTGTTGACCGCGATCACCAGCGCACGTCCCTCCTCGATCACCCAGCCGGCGACGGCAAGATCCTGCTTCTCGGCCATGTTGGTCGCATCGAGCACGACGACAGCGACGTCGGCGAGGCGAATGGCGTCGAGCGTGTCGGCGACCGATGCCGCCTCGAGCTTGGCCTCGATGCGGCTGCGCCGGCGCATGCCCGCGGTATCGACCAGGCGGACCGGTCGGCCACGCCACTGCCATTCGACGCGGATGGCATCGCGCGTGATACCGGCCTCGGGCCCGGTCAACACGCGCTCCTCGCCGATCAGGCGGTTGACGAGTGTCGACTTGCCGACATTGGGCCGGCCGACGACGGCGAGCAGCAGCGGCCGCTCGGGATCGACGGCTTCGTCACCTGGCTCTTCGTCGGCCTCCGCGTCGCCGTCTTCCGCTTCCTCGGCCACAGGCGAGATATGGCGGGCCAAGGCCGCGTGCAGGTCACTCAGCCCCTCGCCATGCTCCGCCGAGAATGGAATGGGCTCGCCGAGACCCAGCCCATGCGCTTCGGCAAGGCCCTGCTGGCCGGCCCGGCCCTCGCACTTGTTGGCGACCAGGATCACTTTGCCGGCGCGCCGGCGCAGCCAGTCAGCGAAGCTCTCGTCGAGCGGCACCACGCCCGCTCGCGCATCGATCAGGAACAGCACGACGTCGGCGCCGTCGATGGCGCGTTCGGTGAAGCGGCGCATGCGCGCTTCCAGCGCCTCGCCGCGCGCGGTTTCCCAGCCCGCCGTGTCGAGCAACGTGAAAGCCAGGTCGCCCAGCCGGGCGGATGCTTCGCGCACGTCGCGCGTCACACCCGGCGTGTCGTCGACGATGGCGCGACGGCGGCCAACCAGGCGATTGAACAGGGTCGACTTGCCGACATTGGGCCGCCCGACGATCGCGACCCTGGGAACCGGCGGTCGGCTGTCGTCAGCGCAAGGCAATGAGTCGACCCGAATCGGTCAGGACGTAGATGGTGCGGTTGGCGATGACCGGCCCCAGCCGCACCGGATCGCGCACGTCGAGCTTGCCCAGGATGTCACCGGTATAGGGCGAGATGGCCAGCAGGCCGCCCAGCGTGCCGGCGACCAGCAAGCGGTCGCCCGCCAGCACCGGCCCCGACCACAGCACCGGCTTCCGACGCGCCTCGTCGGCGTACTGGCTGAGCGGCGTCACCCATTTGACCTTGCCGCTGTCGCGGGCGATCGCCGCGACGTCGTTGGCGCCCGTCGTGACGAAGATGAAGCGGCCGGCGGCCCACGGCGTCTGGTAGCCGCCGATGGCGCGATCCCACAGACGCTGGCCACTGCGCAGGTCGACGGCGGCAATCTGGCCTGCCGTGCCCATCGCCATCACCACGTTGCGATCGATCACCGGCCGGCCGCGGATGTCGGTGAGGTTGCCGAAGGCGCGCACGTCGCTGCGCGAGCCGACCATCGACTCGTTCCAAATCGGCCGGCCATTGTCGAGGCGCAGCCCGACCAGCTCGCCGGAGGTGAACGGCGCCACGACGTACTCGCCCGAGCCGGCCGGGCTGTTGCCTCCGACATAGCCGGTTGTCTCCTGCAGGCCGGAGAACTGCCAGAGTTCCGCTCCGTCGACCGCGGCCAGCGCTTGCAGCTTGTTGTCGATGCTGATGGTGAAAACGCGGTCGGCAAACACCAGGGGCGCACCGCGCACCGGGGCGCTCACCGTCGAAACCCACGCCTCCTTGCCATCGTTGGGGTCGAGCGAATAGACCGCGGCGTAGCCCGTGGTCACGAACAGCCTGCCGCCATAGTAGGCGAGTCCACCGCCGAACTCGTCGGAGTCTCGCGCCTTCTCCGGTTTCAAGGTCACGCGCCAGATCAGCTGGCCGGTATCGGCATTGAAGGCCGATACCGTGCTGTGCGCGTCCTTGGTGAAGACCTTGCCCTCGGCGACCACCGGTGGCGTCGTCAAGATGCGCGAGGACGTCGTGCCCGCCCCCACATCGGCCGTCCAGATGATCTGCGGCGACTCGCCGATCGCGAGATTGTACATGGCGTAGTTGGCGAAACCGCCCGACTGCGGCCACGAATCGTTCACGGCCGGCGCGGGCAGGACGATCTCGGCACTGGCCATGTCCTTGTCCGGCTCGAGCTCGCCGCGCTCGGCGAAGACCGGTACGCGCTCGCCCGTCAGCGGCGTCTTGCTCTTGCCGAACACGCCGTCGAACGCGTCACAGCCGGCGAGCGAGGTGACCAGCAGGACAGCAACGAGTCCGACGCGAAAATCGACCGCACACAGTACGCTCGACATGGCGGCTACTTCGTCTCGGCAGCGATGTAGAGCGCAAGCAGCGCCGACGCACGCTGAGCGGCGGCCTGCGGTGCGCCGGGATCCTTGGTGATGTCGCTCCACAGCTCGCGGGCACGCTTCAGATCCCCCTTGCGTACCGCCAGCATGGCCTGCAACTCACGAACGCTCAGCCGGAACGGTCGGTCGGGACCGGCCAGCGGCTCGAGCTTGGCCACCATCTCCTCGGCCTTGGGCGTGTCGATGCTCTTGTAGGCGGCGACTACGTTGGCCAGGTCGGCAAGCTCGGCCGGCGACAGCGCCGGCGCCACGGCAAGAAGCGCCACGATCTCGGCATCGAGCGGCTCGCGCAGCTGGGCGGCGACCAGAGCGGCCAGTGCCCGATACGGCTCGGGCGCGTTCTTGGCCTGCGCCTCGAAAGCGGCCAGGGCGGCGCCGCGGTCCGAGGCGATCTGCGCGAGCGCTGCCGAATAGGCTGCACTTGCCGCGCCGCGCCGGGCGGTGTCGTACTGCCGCCAGCCGACCAAGCCGGCCACCGCCACGACCACGATGACGGCCGCGGCCACGACCCAGGTACCCCAGCGCTTCCACCATTCCTTCAGCTCGTCCTTGCGGACGGCCTCGTCGATTTCCTGAAAGGCCGCAGAGTCCGACACGATCGCTCCAAGATTACTTTTATATATCAACAGGTTCAGCCGCGGTTCATAGACCCCCGACCAGGCTTTGGCAAACCACACGACCAAGGCGGTTTGGGGGCGCTTTACCCCTTCCAGCGCTTCTGCAACAATTTGCCCGACGCCATGGTTTCCGTCCCGGCTGCATGACCAACTTGTATCGTTTGGCCGACCAACGGGCTCGGCGCCGCATCGTCTCCTTCGACCGGCGGGAACTGTCCCGGCTCCTCAACCTCTACAGCCCGCGCGTGGCGTCCGGCGAATGGCGCGACTACGCCATCGACTTCCGGCCGGGTATGGCGATCTTCTCGATCTTCCGCCATGCCGCCGAGCAGCCCCTGTTCGCCATCGCCAAGGTGCCGAGCGGCGCCCAAGCCGGTTACATGGTTTACAACGGCCCGCGCAAGCTCGCCCATGGCGAGTCGCTGGACGACGTGCTCGCGATCTTCGAACGCAAGCTCAGGCTGCTGAACGGCTGAACGGCTGAACGGCGTCAGCGCAATGCGTCGGCGTACTGCTCGGGCTTGAAGCCGACCAGGAGCTTGCCGCCGGCTTCCAGCACCGGCCGCTTGATCATCGACGGTTGGGCCAACATCAGCGCCAGTGCTTTCTTTTCGCTCAGACTTTCCTTGTCCTTGTCGGGCAGCTTGCGGAAGGTCGTTCCGGCACGATTGAGCAGGGTCTCCCATCCTGCCTTGGCGACCCACCCTTCCAAGCGGCCGCGCTCGATACCGGCCGTCTTGTAGTCGTGAAAGGCGTAGGCTACGCCTTCTTTGTCGAGCCAGGCGCGCGCCTTCTTCATCGTGTCGCAATTCTTGATGCCGTAGATGGTGACCGTCACGTGCTCTCGCTGCAGAAGAAGTTTCCGTCCGTGTCGAAAAACGGATAGCTCGTTCGTCGTTAGGTTAGCAACGCCACCCATATGGAGGTCGACATGCCAAGCAACTTCGTCTGGTACGAGCTGATGACCACCAACGCCAAAGCAGCCGCCGGCTTCTACCGCAAGGTCGTGGGCTGGAAAGCCGACGACGCCGCGATGCCGGGCATGGACTATACTCTTCTGAAGGCCGGCGAGGCGCCGATGGCGGGCCTCATGGACATGCCCAAGGAAGCCAAGGGCGCCGGTGCCATGCCGGGTTGGATGGGCTATGTCGGCGTCGACAACGTCGACGCCTATGTCGGCCGCGTCACCAAGGCCGGCGGTGCCGTGCACATGCCGGCGACCGACATTCCCAATGTCGGCCGTTTCGCCACCGTGGCCGATCCACAGGGCGCCGTGTTCAGCCTGTTCACGCCGGGCGACGGCCCACCGCCGACCCAGCCCGAGGCCGGAACGCCGGGTACGATCGGCTGGCGTGAGCTGATGGCGGGCGATGGCGACAAGGTCTTCGCCTTCTATGCCGGCCTGTTCGGCTGGACCAAGGCCGAGGCGATCGACATGGGCCCGATGGGCAAGTACCAGCTTTTCGCCGCCGGCGCCGAGCCGATCGGCGGCATGATGACCAAGCCCGCCGAGATGCCCATGCCGGCCTGGTGCTACTACTTCCAGGTCGACGCCATCGGCGCCGCGACGGAGCGGCTGAAGAGTGCCGGCGGCAAGGTCGTCAATGGGCCGATGGAGGTGCCGGGCGGCAGCTGGATCGTGCAGGGCATCGACCCGTAAGGTGTCATGTTCTCGCTGGTCAGTCGCACGGCCTGACGCATCGAGCGACAGGAGCGTGCGCCTGCGACGACGTCCCATCGCAATCGTCGCGGTCCTGGCCATCGCCCTGGCCTCGACCGCCTGGGCGCAGGCCGACAGTCCGGGCGAGTTGGTCAAGCGCTGGTCGGCGAGCAATGCCACCTGCCGCAGTTCGGCAACGCCGGCGGCCGACGCCGTCGGCGCATGCGAGCAGCGCGACACCCTGTCCAAGAACCTGGAGTTGGCCAACTACTGTCACGGGCCCGCCGATGGCCGCAGCGGCACCACCGCCTGGGCACCTTGTAGCCGCAACCAGCGCGACCAGGCGCGGGCACGCTCGATGGCGCCCTTTCAGCGAGTCGGCGGGGTGTTCGTGTTGTCGACCCTCCTCAACGGTGGCACGCAAACCTACGTGATCGTCGACTCCGGCGCCGCCACCGTGCAGATCCCCGAAGAGGTCGCCGAGGAGCTGAAGCGCAATGGTACGCTCGTCGGCTCCGACTTCATGGGCCAGCACCGCTTCATCCTGGCTGACGGCCGCACCATGCAGCAGCACGTGGTTCGGCTCAGGAGCCTGCAGGTCGGCGACCGCGTCATGGAGAACGTGCTCGCCACCATCGGCGCCGCCAAAAGCCGCGCCCTGCTCGGCCAGAGCTTCCTGCGCCGCTTGAGCTGGTGGAAGGTCGACAATGTGCGCAACGCACTCGAATTCGAATTCGCCGGGCCGAGCTAGGAGCGCAGCGGCCAGCGGCCGAGCTCGACATACTTGCCGTGGCCCGAGAGACTGTTGACCAGGGCCACCGCCTCGACGGTCCAGCGGAACGCCTTGACCTGCTGCGCCTCGACAGGCGTCGCCCCACGCATCAGGCTGACATGCGGCGTGAAATCCGATCGGTGATCGAGCCCGACACGCTTCAGCATCGCGCCGAGTTGCGCACGCAGCATCGTGAGTGGCGAGGACCCATCGTCGCAGCGCAGCACCAGAGCATCGGCCCAGGCTTCGAGGCGATCGAACGTCACCTCGAACGGCGCCGCGCGGACCGAAGCCGCGGCACGACTTGCTGCGTCGACCAACCTGGGCGGCAGATCGACATGGTCGCCCAACTCGAACAAGGTGACATGCAGACGTGCCGCGTCGTAGGTCCAGTTGACGAGGCCATAGCCGCGCCGCAGCAGGCGCGCGAGCATCACCATCTCCTGCGCGACGTCGTCAGGGACTCTGATCATGAACAAGAGAAGGCTCATAGCTGGCCTCCCGGCGCGGTTGAGAATACGTTCGATGTCGGCGTTCCCCTAGAGGAGCCCGATGGAGGACGAGCGATGGCCAAGTGGCAATACACCAAGGGGCTGCACGATCTCGGCAACGGCTGCTTCGCCTACCTGCAGCCCGACGGCAGTTGGGGCTGGAGCAATGCCGGCCTGATCGCCGACCGCGGCCAGACGCTTTTGGTCGACACCTTGTTCGACCTCGAGCTCACGTCCGAAATGCTGGCGGCCATGCGCGCTTCGGTGCCGGCGGCACGGTCGATCGGCCGACTGGTCAATACCCACTCCAACGGCGACCACACGTTCGGCAACCAGCTCGTCAAGGACGCCGAGATCATAGCCTCGCGCGCCTGCGCCGAGGAGATGGAGGAACGGCCGGCCGAGGAACTGGCCGCCATGCAGCGCAACTGGCGGCAGCTCGGCGCCGCCGGCGCCTTCCTGCACGAGGTGATGGGCAGCAAGTTCAAGTGGGACGATGTCACGAACACGCTGCCCACCCGACTGTTCGACGACGAGCTGCGCCTCGAGGTCGGCGACAAGGACGTGGTGCTCAAGAATGTCGGTCCGGCCCACACCCGCGGCGACGTGCTGGTGCACGTACCCAAGGACCGCACGGTCTTCACCGGCGACATCCTGTTCGTCGAGGGCCATCCCGTGCTGTGGGCCGGTCCGGTCGACAACTGGGTGGCGGCCTGCGACCAGATCCTGGCCTGGGATGTCGAGACCGTGGTGCCGGGCCACGGGCCGATCACCGACCGCAAGGGCGTGCAGGCGATGAAGGACTACCTGCTCTACGTCAAGGCCGAGGCGCGCCGCCGCTACGACGCCGGCATGCCGGTCTTCCAGGCCGCTCGCGACATCGCGCTCGATCGGTTCGCCGGCTGGGGCGACCCCGAGCGCATTGTGGTCAACGTCGCCTCGCTCTATCGCGAGTTCGGTTCGACCGAGCAGCCGGGTGTGCTCGAGTTGTTCGGCGAGATGGGCCGCTTCCACGCCGAGCTGAAGGCCAAGCACGGCGGGCACGGCCACAGGCATTGAAGAAACCACCAAGCCGGGCGGCGGCGGAACCGCGCTGCCGGCAGGGCAGCAATGCCGCCGTCCGTTAGGAGGCGCGCCGCCCGACGGGGATAATCGCCGCAACCGCAGCACGAGCAGGAGGAACCGCCGGTGACCAAGTACAGCTACAACGAGACCGAAGGCTTCAAGAAGGGCCGCGACGTGTGGTTCGAGATGCGCGGCGCCACGG
>VGCQ01000096.1 GCA_016870055.1 Alphaproteobacteria bacterium
ATCGACGCCCTTTGGAAAGCCATCGGAGACATCTGCGCCCTGTATTCCGAGCAGGAGTGCTGGAACTATCTCAAAGAGGCCGGATATGCTCCCGATTAAGCGCTCGATGCTCTAGCAGTCCTCGGCTGTTGCGCTGCCAAGTTGGCGGGACTAGCGTTTGCCGGTCACCGACGACACGCGACCATGGAGGCCAGCATGAGCGCTCATCGCAGCCCCGCCGACGTTCGGTCCAGCCTAGAGCATCCCATCATCGACGCCGACGGCCACTGGGTGGAGTACAACGCGGTGTTCGCCGAGCGCATGCGTGCGCTGGCCGGCAACAAGGCGGCCGACGGCTTCATCGCCGCACAGCGGCGCATTCCCGACGCCCTCAACCTGTCGATCGCCGAACGCAAGCAACGCGGCATCGCCATGGAGGGCTACTGGGGCCGGCAATCGACCAACACCCGCGATCGCGCGACGGCGATGATGCCGCGCCTGCTCTACGATCGGTTGGACGAGCTCGGCATCGACTTCGCGGTGATCTATCCGACGTCGGGTCTCAGCATCCCGCGCATTCCCGACGACGAAACGCGGCACGCCGTAGTCCGCGGCTTCAACATCGTCACCGCCGAGTACTTCGACAAGCTCGGCGACCGCCTGACGCCCGCCGCCGTGATCCCGATGTTCACGCCCGAGGAGGCGATCGCCGAACTGGAGTTCTGCACCAATAAGCTCGGCACCAAGGTCGGCATGTTCGGCGGCGGCTTCGCCCGCCGCGTGCCGCTCGCCAAAGACCTCGACATGCCGGTCGGACGTTTCGCCGTGACCTACGAGAATCTCGGCATCGACAGCGACCACGACTACGACGTGGTTTGGCAGAAATGCCGCGAGATCGGCATGGCACCCACGTTCCATGCCGGTGGCCGCAGCATGGGGTTGCGCAATTCGCCGAGCAATTTCACTTTCAACCATATCGGCCACTTCGCCGCGGCCGGGCATTCCATCGCCAAGGGCCTGTTCTTGGGCGGCGTCACCCGACGTTTCCCCGACCTCAACTTCGCCTTCCTCGAAGGCGGCGTGGGCTGGGGCTGTCAGCTCTTCGCCGACCTGATCGAGCACTGGGAGCGGCGCGGCGCCAAGGGCATCGCCTACATGGATCCCAAGAAGCTCGACCGCAAGCTGCTGCGCAGCCTGATCGACAAGTACGGCTATACCGACATGGCGGCCGAACTCGACCGGCGCGACGGCTGGCCATGCGCCGAGGAGGACGAGCCGACCGGCGGCGTGCCGATGCTCGACGATTTCGCCGCCTGCAAGATCGCGCGCAAGCAGGACTGGCTCGACCTCTACGCTCGACCCTACTATTTCGGCTGCGAGGCAGATGATCGCATGAACGTCACGGCGTTCGGCCGCGCCAATCCGTTCGGTGCGCGCATCAACGCCGTGTTCAGCTCCGACATCGGCCACTTCGACGTGCCCGACATGCTGAGCCCAGTGCCCGAAGCCTACGAGCTGGTCGAGCAGGAGCTGATCACGGCCGACGACTTCCGCGACTTCGCCTTCGCCAACGCCGTCCGGCTGTGGGGCCAGCAGAACCCCCGCTTCTTCGAGGGCACGCGCGTGGCCAAGCAGGCCGCCGCCGTGCTCGCCGCCCCGCCGATCCGCGTCGCCGCCGAGTAGTCGTCCTTTTTTATCCGGGTGATATTGACAACGCGCCGTTCTGTCCTCGATAATTACATCCGGATAAAATAGGATCTCCGTTCCAATGACCAACCGTCCGACCTGCACGGCATTTGTCGGCAGCAGGCAACTGGCCGCGGGGCCACTCGACACGGTCGCCTTGGCCGTCAAACGGCTTGCCAGCCGCGATCCCACGGCGGCCGCACTGGTCTTCGACGACGAGACCGGACGCGTGATCGACCTCGACCTGCGCGGCAGTGACGCCGATACCGTCCAGCGGCTGGAGCGGCACGTGGTCTATGGCTCGGTCGAACTGCGGCCGGCGGCGCCACGCGGTCCGGGACGGCCGAAGCTCGGCGTGGTGGCCCGCGAAGTGACGCTGCTGCCGCGGCATTGGGACTGGCTCAACGCACAGCGCGGCGGCGCGTCGGTCGCCCTGCGGCGGCTGGTCGACGAAGCGCGTCAGAGAACTCACGGCCGCGACCACGTCCGCCGCGCGCAAGAGGCCGCCTACCGCTTCATGTCGGCGATGGCCGGCGACCTGGCGGGCTACGAGGAGGCGACGCGTGCCCTGTTCGCCGCCGACCGTGCGCGCTTCACGGCGCAAACCGGCGGCTGGCCGGTCGATGTCCGCCGCTTTGCCGCCAAGCTTGCCGACGCGGCCTTCGCGGCACCGGAGGCAAGCCGGTGACCGATCCGATGCTCCACATGATTTGCGGCGGCGTCGGCGCTGGCAAGACGACCTACGCCCTGGGCTTGAGCCGCCGCCTGGGTGGCATCCATTTTTCCATCGATGAGTGGATGACGGCTCTCTTCGGCAGAGACACTCCGCCCCGATTGCGTTGGGACTGGATCGCCGAGCGTGCAACGCGGTGCGAGGCCCTGATTGCTCGAATGGCTTGCCAGTCGGCCTACCTCGGCGTGCCGGCCGTTCTCGACCAGGCATTCCTGTGCGCCGCGGATCGTGCCCGGCTTGTCGCCATCGCCGAGCAGGAACGCCTTTCGGTTCAGCTTCACTATCTCGACGTTCCGAGCGACGAACGCTGGAGACGGGTGACTGCCCGCAATGTCGACAAAGGCAACACATTCACGATCGAACTGACTCGCGAGATGTTCGACTTCTTCGAAAAACGATGGGAGCCTCCGACCGCCGTAGAGTTGGCGAAGTTTCGCGGTGTCCACATCGGTTCTCACCCGCCGTACTGAAGCAGCGTCTCGCCGTTGGCCTTGAGCCACGCTTGTGGCGCTTCGATCGGGCCTTCGCACAGCTCGCGTGTCAGGGCCCAAAAGCGCGGACCGTGGTTCAGGTGCACGAGGTGGGCCACCTCGTGCGCCACCAGGTAGTCCAACACTTCAGGCGGTGCGAACACCAGGCGCCAGGAGAACGACATCCGCCCGTCTGGCCCGCAGCTTCCCCAGCGCGAACGGCTGTCGCGCAGCGTGATGCGCACGACCGGCCGCTCGATGCGCGCCGCCTTGGCCTGGACCAGCGGCACCAGCCGCGTCTTCAGCTCGCCCGTCAGCCATTCGCGCAGGCGGCGCGGCAGGTGCTCGGGCCGGCCGGCGACATGGATCTCGCCGTTCTCGCGCCACACCGTGCCGCGCACCTCGCCGCGATGGCGAACGCGGTAGGGCTTGCCGAAGATCGGCAGCTCGACACCATCGACGAAAGGCCGCCGTGACGGCAGGCGTTTCAGGCGGGCGGCGATCCAGCCGGCTTGGGCCTCGGCAAAGCCCACGGCCGTCGCCCGCGCCATGCGTAGCGGCGCGGTCAGCACGATGCGCCGGCCGGCCGGGTCGACGCGCAACGAGGCGCGGCGGGCGCGCGCGCTGCGCACGAAGGTGACGGGCAGGGTATCGCCAGCATGAGCAATGGTCAGTTGCTCGGGCTCGGGTGCCGTCTTAGGCAGGATCAGGCGCAGCACGGCGCCGGACAACGACATGGCTTCGATCATACTACAGCGAGCCGCCTGACATGACCCTCGATCTCGCCCGGCTGCGCGCCGAAACCCCCGGCTGCGCCAACGTCCTGCACCTCAACGCCGCCGGCTCGGCGCTGCCCAGCCAGCGCACGCTGGACGCCACGTTGGGCCATCTGCGGCTCGAGGCCGAGATCGGCGGCTATGAGGCGGCCGATCGGGCGCACGCCGACCTGGAAGGCTTCTACCCATCGGTGGCCAAGCTGATCGGTGCGGCAGCCGACGAGATCGGCTTCGTCGAGAACGCGACACGCGCCTGGGATCTCGCCTTCTACTCGCTCGACTTCGAGCCCGGCGACCGCATCCTGACGTGCGTCAGCGAGTACTCTTCGAACTACATCTCCTACCTGCAGGTGGCGAAGAAGACCGGTGCCGAGATCGTCGTCGTCCCGGACGACAGCTTCGGCCAAATCGACCTCGTCGCCTTGCAACGCGCCATCGACCGGCGCACCAAGCTGATCTCGATTTCGCACGTGCCCACCCAGGGCGGCCTCGTCCAGCCGGCCGAGGCGGTGGGCAAGATCGCCAACGACGCCGGCGCGCTCTATCTCCTCGATGCCTGCCAATCGGTCGGCCAGTTGCCGATCGATGTGCGGGCGATCGGCTGCGACTTCTTGTCGGTGACGGGCCGCAAGTACCTCCGCGGGCCGCGCGGCACCGGCTTTCTCTACGCAAAACGCACCACGACGGCGCACATCGAGCCGATCTTCCTCGACAATCATGCCGCCCAATGGACCGACGACCGGGCCTACACTGTGTGCGCCGATGCCCGCCGTTTCGAGAATTGGGAGCGCTACTTCGCGGGCGTAGTCGGCCTCAAGGCCGCGGTCGACCAAGCCAACGAGCTGGGCATGCCGGCGATCTGGGACCGCCTGCGCGAGCTGGCCGATGCGTTGCGCGCCCGGCTTTCGACCGTGAAGAGGGTCAAGCTCACCGACCTCGGCAAGGTCAAGGGCGCCATCGTGACCTTCGCAGTCGACGGCCTGGATCACAATGCGCTGAAGGCGCGGCTGCGCGAACGGGCGATCAATGTCACCGTTTCGACCCAGTTCTCCTCGCGCCTGGACCTCCGGGGTCGTGGCTTGCGCGACGTCATGCGCGCCTCGGTACATGTCTACAATACGGAAGCCGAGCTCGACCGTTTCGTGGCCGCCCTCGACGCCGAGCTGACCCACCGCTAACGTGGCATGACGCTTGCGAGCGTCGGGGCTTCGATAGCGAGGGGGGTGCGCCATGTCGAACCGTCGAGTGTGGGCCGGTCTTGTCTTGATGGCGGGGGCGCTGCTGGCGGCGCCGGCGCCGGCGCAGCCTCAGTCGGTATTGCGCGTGGCGCCGGAGACCCTGTCGCGCATCCTCGATCCGCATTTCACGACGTCCTTCACCACGCGCGATCTGGGCTACCTGATCTACGACACGCTGTTTGCCGTCGACGACAAGTTCGAGCCCAAGCCGCAGATGGTCGGCAGCTACACGGTGAGTCCCGACAAGCTGACCTACGTCTTCGTGCTGCGGCCCGGCCTGACATGGCACGACGGTCAGCCGGTGACAGCGGCCGATTGCGTTGCCTCGATTCGGCGCTGGGCGTCGCGCGACAGCATGGGCCAGATGCTCAGCCGGTTCATCGCCTCGCTCGAAGCTGCAGATGCCGGCACCATCAAGCTGGTGCTGAAGGAGCCCTATGGAATGGTGCTCGACAGCCTGGCCAAGGTCGGTGCGCCGGTGCCGTTCATGATGCCCGAACGCATCGCCAAGACGCCGGGCAACGAGCAGGTCAGAGAGATCGTCGGCTCCGGCCCCTACAAGTTCCGCGCCGACCTGCACGAGCCCGGAGTGAAGATCGTCCTCGAGAAGTTCGCCGGCTACAGGCCGCGCAGCGAACCGGCCGATTGGGCGTCAGGCGGCAAGATTGCCAAGCTCGATCGGGTCGAGATGCTGGGCATGCCCGATGCGCAGACCCAGGTGAGCGCGCTGATCCGCGGCGAGGTCGACTATCTCGAGCGCGTGCCGGCCGATCTGCTGCCGTTGATCGACGCCAAGTCTGGCGCCAAGGCCGAGGTGGTGAGCAGGTTCGGCTTCCAGGCGATCATGCGCATGAATCACCTGCAACCGCCGTTCGACAACATCAAGGTGCGCCAAGCGATCGCCCGGGCGATCGACCGCTCGATGTATGCGGCTGTCGTGGCGGGCGACCCGCGCTTTGCCACCGATTGTGCCGCCATGTTCGGCTGCGGCATGCCCTATGGCAGCACGACCGGCATCCCGTCGCGCGATGTCGTGGCCGCCAAGGCAATGCTGAAGGAGGTGGGCGTCGACACGTCCAAGCCGCTGGTGATGCTGCATGTCGCCAACGCGCCGGGCATCGCCGCTCTGGGCAACGTCACGCGTCAAGTGCTGGTCGATCTCGGCTTCCAGGTCGACATGCAGGCGATGGACTTCCAGACCTTCGCCACGCGCCGGCTCAACACCAAGTCGGTCGCCGAAGGCGGCTGGAACATCGCCCACACCACCAACTCCGTGCCCGACCAGGGCAATCCTCTCAGCAATCCCTTCCTGGTGGCGCTGGGTGCACCAGCATCGGCCTGGGGCTGGCCGACCGACCCCAGGACCGAAGAGCTGCGCCTGAGATTCGCCACCGCCGCCGACGAGCCTGCGCGCAAGGCGGTGGCCGCCGAAATCCAGGCCCGCGCCTATGAACAGGTGCTCTACCTGCCCTTGGCGCAGTTCACCGCGCCGTCGGCTTGGCGCGACAACCTGCAGGGCGTGCTGAAGTCGCCGGTGATGCTGCTCTACAACATCGACAGGAAGTAGAGGCAGCCATGGCCAAGGCGGTTGCCGACGACTATCTCCGGCGCATTCCCAAGGCCGAGCTGCACTGCCATCTCGCCGGCACGTTGCGCGCCACCACCGTGGCGGAACTCGCCAAGCGCGCCGGCCTCGCACTGCCGCGACCGGCCGACAAGCTCTATCAGTGGCCGGACTTCTACGGTTTCCTCGACGTGCTGCGGCTCACCGCGTTGGTCCTGCGCACGCCCGAGGATTTTTCGCGCGCCGTCTATGAATACGTCGAAGATGCGGTGCGTGACGGCAACCTTCGCCATGTCGAGTTCTTCTTCAATCCCGACTATTTCTACCCCAACGGCATCGACTATCCCGCGATGGTCGACGGCATGGTCGAAGGGATCGAGTTGGCGCGGAAGAAATTCGGCGTGTCGAGCCTGCTGATCTGCTGCATCGACCGCTCGACCAACACACCGGCCCAGGCGGTCGAGATCGTCGAGACGGCGATCGCCCATCGCCGCGACCATGTCGTAGGCATCGGCCTCGACGGCGCCGAGCGCGCCGGTCCGCCTGCGACCTTCGCCGAGGCCTATGCGCTCGCCAAACGCGGTGGGCTGCATCGCACCGCGCATTGCTGCGAGGACAATCAAACGCTCATCGAAGCCCCGCCGACCAACTACCTGATCTGCCGCGACGTCCTGCAGTGCGACCGCATCGATCACGGCTACAACATGCTGGCGTCCGACTTCGTGATCGCCGAAGCGCGTCGTGATGGGCTCTACTTCACGCCCTGCGCCTGGACCAGCCTGGTGCACAACCGGCCGCACCGACCGCAGCGCATCCGCCGCATGGTCGAGGCCGGCCTCAACGTCACCATCAACACCGACGATCCGGCGATGTTCGAGACCAACCTCGGCCACGGCTTCACGACCCTGTTCGAATCGATCGGCTGGGGTCCCGACATGGCGCGCAAGTTCAGCCTGAACTCGGTCGAAGGCTCGTGGCTCGACGAAAGCGACAAGAGCGCGCTGCGCCTGGCATTCCGCCGCGACATCGCGCAACTCGACAAGGAATTCGGCTACCAGACGGCGGCGCCGACCGTCTAAGTCGGCGGGTCCGCGCTATTCCGCCGCTTGCACACCAAGCCCGATCGGGCAGCTCACGCCGGTGCCGCCCAGCCCGCAATAGCCGCCGGGATTCTTGGCCAGGTACTGCTGGTGGTAGTCCTCGGCGTAGTAGAACGCCGGCGCATCGATGATCTCGGTGGTGATCGCGCCATAGCCCTTCTTGGCCAGCTCGCGCTGGAAGACGGCGCGCGAGGCTTCGGCCTTGGCTTTCTGTTCGGGCGAGTAGGCGTAGATGCCGGAGCGGTACTGGGTACCGACATCGTTGCCCTGGCGCATGCCCTGGGTGGGATCGTGATTCTCCCAGAACACCCGCAACATGGCGTCGCAAGACGTCTTCTTGGGGTCGAACCACACCATCACCACTTCATTGTGGCCGGTGAAGCCCGAGCAGACTTCCTCGTAAGTCGGGTTGGGCGTGAAGCCCGCGGCATAGCCGACGGCAGTGGCATAGACGCCCGGCGCCTCCCAGAACTTGCGCTCGGCGCCCCAGAAGCAGCCCATGCCGACCATCATCTTCTCCAGACCGTCTGGAAACGGCGCTTGGATGCGATTGCCATTGACGAAATGCTCGGTTGGCACGCCGAAGACTGGCCGCGCCCGACCCGGCAGGGCCCGGTCGACGGTCGGCATCTCGGCTTTCTTGCGCAAAATCTGCCACATGGCGCGGCTCCACTTGCTTTCGCCCCGCGCCAATATGGCCATACAATGCCGCCAAATCGAGGGGGAGGTCGACGAATGCCGGTCTTTTCGTCTGCGCCGGGCTGCTCGGGCTGCTGGCCGTGTCGCTGACCGTGGCCGTCGGACAGCAGCGCATCGCCAAGAAAGTCTCGTTGGGCGATGGCGGCGACCCCGAATTGCGCCGGGCGATACGGGCGCACGGCAACTTCATGGAGTACGTGCCGCTCTGCCTGGCCCTGATCTATTTCGCCAGTGATTTCCACGGCTTCTGGACTGTCGCGCTGCTGTCGCTCGCTCTGTTGGTTGCGCGGGTGACCCACGCCGCCGGCATTCTCGGCTTCGTGCCGCTGGGGCGAACCATCGGCGCGGTCGGCACGACGGTGATCCTGGCGGTCGTCTCGGCTCTGCTGGTCTACTCCGGCATCAACCTCAAGCAATATTGATCGGGCCGAGTCCCATGGCCGATCCGATCGCTGTTCCGCTATGGCTGCTGGTGGCGCTGGCTGCCTTCGCAGCCTGGTCGCTGCTCGACCGGCTCTTGATCCCGAGCGGCCGCTGGTTCGTCCGTCGGCGGCTCAATCGGCTGATCGACCGGGTCAATCAGCGGCTCGCCGTCGAGATCAAGCCGTTCCAGCTCACCAAGCGCCAGGTGCTGATCGATCGCCTGGTCTACGACCCGCAGGTGGTGGCGGCGGCCAACGACTACTCGCGCACCGCCAACCTGCCGCGCGAGGTGGCGATGGGCGAGGTCCGCCGCTACGCCCGCGAGATCGTCCCGACCTTCAACGCCTATGTCTACTTCCGCGTCGGCTACTCGATCGCCCGCGCGGTCGCGCGTTTCCTCTATCGCGTGCGGCTGGGCTTCGCCGACGAGCGCACGATGGCCGGCGTGCCGCCCAACACCACGGTGGTGTTCGTCATGAACCACCGCAGCAACATGGACTACGTGCTGGTGGCGTTCCTGGCGGCCGAACGTACCGCACTGTCCTACGCTGTCGGCGAATGGGCGCGCATCTGGCCCCTGCAGCAGCTCATCCGCTCGATGGGCGCCTACTTCGTGCGCCGCAATTCCAACAATCCGATCTATCGCCGGGTGCTGGAGCGCTACGTCCACATGGCGACCGAGGCGGGCGTCGCCCAGGCGATGTATCCCGAGGGCGGCCTGTCGCGCGACGGCAAGCTGCGCGAGCCCAAGCTCGGCCTGTTCGACTACATGCTGAAGTCGTTCGACCCCAAGGCCGGTCACGACATCGTTTTCGTGCCGGTGGCCCTGAACTACGATCGGGTTCTCGAGGATCGCACGCTCCTGCGCTCGCTCGACAAGGAGGCGCCGCGCCGCAGCGCCCTGTTCGCCGCCCGTACCGCCGCGGGGTTCTGGGTGAGCCAGCTCGGCCTGATGCTGCGCGGCCGCTGGTATCGCTTCGGCTATGCCTGCGTCAATTTCGGCGGCCTGATCTCGGCGCGCGACTGGCTCGCCAGCCATGCCGCGTCGAGCGGCGGCGATCTGCGCGGGCTGGACAAGGAGCAGCGCTTCGAGGTCGTGGGCAGGTTGGCGCAGGACGTGATGTCCGAGATCGCCCGCCTGGTGCCGGTGTTACCGGTGTCGCTGATCGCCACCGTGCTGCTCGAGGCCGAGCGGCCGCTCGACGAGCTCGAGCTGAAGGTGCGGGCGGCCGACCTGATGGCGCATTTCGAGGGCCGCGGCGCCAAGCTTTATCTGCCACGCGGCGATCGCGACTATGCCTTCCATGTCGGCTTGCGCATGCTGGCGCTACGTCGCTTGATCGAGGAGAGCGCCGACGGGCTGTTCGCCGCGGTGGCGGACGAGAAGCCAGTGCTCGCCTACTACGCCAACGCCATTGCACATTTACGTTGACCCCGGCCGACCATGGCTTCGGTGAGCCCGCTCGGTACGCTGTGGAACATCGCCTATTCGTCAGGCGAGGGCTTCTTCACCAACCGGCTGTCGACATCGGCTGCGGCTATGGCCTTCTACACCATGTTCGCGATCGGTCCGATCATGATTTTCAGCATCGCCATCGCCGAGCCGGTGGTCGGTCGGCTGATGGCGCAGCAGGCGATGTTCGATGCGCTGGGCACTGTCCTGGCGCCGGAGCAGATACAGGGCATCCGACGCTTCGCCTCGCAGGATCTGTTCAAGGGCGGCGGCATTGCCGCCGTCATCGGCGTCGTCGTGCTGCTCTACACCGGCAGCCGCGTGTTCGTCGAACTGGACGACGGCATCAACGCCATCTGGAGCCGGCCGGCGGCCGCGACTCGCCAGATCGTGAGCCCGCTCAACCCGGTGCTGGTCAGCCTGAAATCGCGGCTACTGGCGCTGCTGCTGATGGTGGTGCTGGGTCTCCTCCTGATCGCCGTCGTCCTGGCGAGCGTGGTGGTCTCCGCCTACGCCGGCGCGCTTACCCAATTTCCTGTCCTCGGCGAGTGGATCGGGCCGGCCATTTCGGTGTTCGTGCACTACGGCGTGCTCTCGGCATTCTTCACCCTGATCTACAAATGGCTGCCAGCGGGCGGCGTGTCGTGGCGCTATGCACTGATCGGCGGCGCGGTGAACGCGCTGTTGTTCGCCACCGGCAACCGCGCCCTGGTCTACTACTTCGAGGTGACCCAGCTCACCTCGGCGTTCGGCGCCACGGCGGGTTTTGCCGCGATCATGGTGTGGATGTACTGGACCTCGCTCACCATCCTGATCGGCGCCCAAGTCGGCCGCTCGACGCGCGACGTGCTGATCCAGAACCGCAGCCGCGAGATGGTCGAAGGGGATCTGTAGAACGTCGGAACGGTGGCGGCGCGGGTGAACGCGCCTAAAACATCGTCGCGAGCACCCGGTCCGGCGGCTTGTGGCCGTCGGCGAAGGTCTTGATGTTGATCAGCACCTTCTCGCCCATGTCGATGCGGCCTTCGAGCGTGGCCGACCCCATGTGCGGCAACAGCACGACGTTGGCGAGCTCGAGCAGCTTGGGATTGACCTGCGGCTCGTGCTCGTAGACGTCGAGGCCGGCGCCGGCGAGCTCGCCCGCCTTCAGCATGCGCACCAGGGCGTTCTCGTCGATCACTTCGCCGCGCGCGGTGTTGACGATGATGGCCGTGGGTTTCATCAGCTTCAGCCGCCGCGCCGACAGCAGATGGTAGGTGGCGGGCGTGTGCGGACAGTTGATCGACACGATGTCCATGCGCGCCAGCATCTGATCGAGGCTTTCCCAATAGGTCGCCTCGAGCTCGCGCTCGATCTCGCCGTGGAGGCGCTTGCGATTGTGATAGTGGATGGCAAGGCCGAAGCCGCGGGCCCGGCGCGCGACCGCCTGGCCGATGCGGCCCATGCCGACGATGCCCATGCGCTTGCCGAGGAGCCGCGCCCCCAGCATCGCGGTCGGGCTCCAGCCGGTCCATTGGCCGGCCCGCACCAGGCGCTCGCCCTCGCCCATGCGCCGCGCCGTCGCCAGCACCAACGCCATGGTCATGTCGGCGGTGTCCTCGGTCAGCACGCCCGGCGTGTTGGTGACGGTGATGCCGCGCTGGCGGGCGGTGTCGAGGTCGATGTGGTCGACGCCGGTGCCGAACGAGGCGATCAGCTTCAACCGCGGCCCTGCCTGGCTCAGCACCCGGCTGTCGATGCGGTCGGTCACGGTCGGCACCAGCACATCGGCGGCCTTCACCGCGTCGACCAGCTGGGCGGCGGTCAACGGCTTGTCGTCGGCATTGAGCCGTGTGTCGAACAGCTCCATCAGCCGCGTCTCGATCGCCTCAGGCAACTTCCGGGTGACGATCACCAGCGGCTTTTTCTTGGAACTCTGCGGCATGGACGATCGGTACCGGCTGGCGAGAGAGAGCGATGCGCCCGATTAGCAATTAGACTCGCGCTTTGTCCAGCCGCGAGCCCGTTTGATGAGCGCGACAGAAAAGCTCTGTTTTTCAATTGGTTGTCGCTCGATTTGAAGATTTAAGGTATATAGACCGCGATGGGAATCCGATCGCAGGTCGTGCTGTGGGCAAGCTTGGTCGCTGTGGCGACCCTCGGCCTGCCGGCCGGGGCGGCTGCCCAGGCCACCAACAAGTCCGCCATCAGCCAGCAGCGCAAGGGCTCCGGCCTGCCAATTCCCCGTTTCGCTTCGTTGCGCTCCGATGAGATCAATGTCCGTACCGGCCCGGGCACGCGTTATCCGGTCGACTGGGTGTTCAAACGCAAAGGCATGCCGGTCGAGATCGTCGCCGAGTACGAAAACTGGCGGAAAATCCGCGACTGGCAGGGTGCCAGCGGCTGGGTCCATCAAAGCCTGTTGACGGGTAAACGCGCTTTCATCGTGCCGGCCAAGCCGGCCAGCCTGCACAAGACGCCGGCCAGCTCCGCCGAGGTGGTGGCTAAGCTCGAGCCCGAGGTGATGGGCGAGATTCGCGCCTGTGCCGGTGACTGGTGCCGGGTCAAGGTTGCCAGCGTCAGCGGCTGGATCGAGCGCACCGCCATGTGGGGCGTCTATAAGTCCGAACCGATAAACTAGCCGGCGAGCCGGCCGGCCCCTAAATAGGGGTCATCGTGACCCACGCAGTCAGCCTGAGCTACGTGCGATCCGACCATATGTCGCCTGCCGCGATGGCAATGGCGCTGAGCTTGCACGCCGCCGTGGCAGCCGCGCTGTGGCTGGTCTCGCCTTTCAGTCCCATCGACCATTTGCACGACGCCATCGAGATCACGATGGAAGCGCCGCCGCCACCGGCGGCCGAGCCGCAACAGCCGGCACCGCAGCCGGCGGCACCGCCTCCGATGGCCGCCACGCCGCCGCCCAACGCGACACCGGGCCCCGTTCCGGCGGCACCGCCAACCAGGCTCGGCCTCGCCCCCGTGGGCCCCAGCAGCGATCCCAGGACGCCGGCAGGCACGTCGCAGACCAGCCCCAAGCCGGACACGTCAGCCGACCAGGCCACGCAACCCGAGCCCCCCAAAGCCGAGCCACCCAAGCCCGACCCGCAACAGGCTCTGGCCACGCCACCGCCACCACCGCCGCCGTCACTCGAGCAGGCTCTGCCACCGGTCGAAGCGCCGCCGCCGCCGCTCACATCGAGCGACGTCCCGCGGCCGCCGCCAGCACCACCGCCACCGCCACCGCCGCAGCGCGCCCAGC
>VGCQ01000097.1 GCA_016870055.1 Alphaproteobacteria bacterium
CGCGGTCCATGGTCCCCTCCGGTTTCGCCGGGCAACCCTAGTACGATTCGGACCGAGGCGCAGACTTCATCGGACTTCCCGCGGTCGATCGACCTGCGCTACATGCTTGGGACCGAACGCAGGATCGAAAGGGGAGCGGACGATGGCCAATATGCTCAAGGACAAGGTTGTACTGGTGACGGGTGCCGGCGGCGGCATCGGCCGCGAGATGGCCTTGCTTGCGGCCCGCGAGGGCGCCGCTGTCGTGGTCAACGACCTGGGTGGCGCGGTCGACGGCGAGGGCTCGGGCAGCACGACGCCGGCGCAGAAAGTGGTCGACGAGATCAAGGCGGCCGGCGGCCGGGCAGTGCCCAACGGCGACAGCGTCTCCGATCCGGCAGGTGCCGAGCGCATGGTCAAGGCCGCGGTCGAGAATTTCGGCCGGATCGACGGCGTCATCAACAATGCCGGCATCCTGCGCGATCGCATCTTTCATCGCATGAGCCACGTCGACTGGAAGATGGTGATCGACGTTCATCTGAACGGCGCCTTCAACGTCAGTCGCGCCACCGCCAATTACTTCAAGGAGCAGAAGTCGGGCGCCTTCGTGCACTTCACCTCGACCTCGGGTCTGGTCGGCAATTTCGGCCAGGCCAACTACTCGGCGGCCAAGATGGGCATCATCGGCCTGTCACGCTCGATCGCCCTCGACATGGCGGCGTTCAACGTCCGCTCCAACTGCATCTCGCCCTTCGCCTGGACTCGCATGATCGGCACCATCCCGGCCGACACCGAGGCGCAGAAGGCAAGACTCGAGCGCTCCAAGAAGATGACGCCGGCCAAGATCGCACCCATGGCGGTGTTCCTGCTGAGCGACGCGGCCGACGGCATCAGCTCGCAGATTTTCGGTGTGCGCATGAACGAGATCATGCTGTTCAACGCCAACCGTCCTGTCCGTTCGGTGCACAACTCCGAAGGCTGGACGCTGGAAGCGATCGCCGAGCACGCCGTGCCGTCGATGAAGCCGTTCTTCACCGACCTCAAGCGCTCACCCGAATACTTCACCTGGGATCCGATTTGATGGCCGAAGTCCGCAAGAACGAGCCCAAGATCGATGCCGACGAGGTCCTCGCCGGCATCGTCGAATGGGTGTCGATCGAAAGCCCGAGCCACGATGCCAAGTCGGTCAACAAGGTGGTCGACCATGTCGAGGGCCAATTTCGCGACCTTGGGCTGACGCTCGAACGCATCCCCGGGCGCGACGGCTTCGGCGACATCCTGGAGTGCAGGACCACGCCGGAGATGAGCCGCGCCGACGTCAAGGGCATCCTGGTGCTGGCTCATCTCGATACCGTCCATCCCATCGGCATGATCGACAAAGACCTCAAGATCCGTCGCGAGGGCGACAGCATCTTCGGGCCCGGCATCTACGACATGAAGGCGGGCGGCTACATCGCCTACTACGCGCTGCGTCATCTCGTTCGGCAGGGCAAGAAGACCGGGCTGCCCGTGACCTTCCTGTTCATCCCCGAAGAGGAGGTCGGCAGCCCGACCTCGCGGGCGCGCATCGAAGAGGCGGCGCGCGGCCACAAGTACGCGCTGGTCATGGAACCCGGCCGCGACGGCGATCGCGTCGTGACGGCGCGCAAGGGCGTCGGACGTTTCACGATCACGGTCACGGGCCGCGCCTCGCACGCCGGCATGCGTCACGAGGACGGCCGTAGCGCAATTCTGGAGATGGCGCGCCAGATCCTGCGCATCGAAGGCCGTACCGACTATGCTCGCGGCGTCACGGTCAATGTCGGCCTGGTGCGGGGCGGCACCGGCGTCAATGTCGTGTCGGCCGAGTGCACGGCGGAAATCGATCTGCGCGTGCCGAGTCCCCAGCTTGCGGAGGAGATGGCCCACTGGTTCCTCAACCTCGAGCCGATCGGGCCCGATGTCGAGGTCCGTGTCGAAGGCGGCATGAACCGGCCACCCTACCAAAAGGACGCCGGGATCGCCGACCTGTTCGGCAAGGCGCAGGCGATCTACCGCGAGATCGGCAAGGAGCTGAAGGACGTGCCGCTGACCGGCGGCGGCAGTGACGGCAACTTCACCGCCGCGCTCGGCATCCCGACGCTCGACGGGCTCGGCGCCGACGGCAAGGGTGCACACGCCGCCTACGAGCAGATCTACTACTCGTCGCTTGTGCCCCGTACTTATCTGTGCACGCGTCTGTTGGAGACCTTGGACTAGGGGCAGCCATCGAAGATCGCCGTGCGGCAGGCGACCGCGTATTCCCCTGTACAAGAAGTGGCGACGGTCGGAACGTTGGCGTGATGAGCAGACTCACGGCCTACACGAGCTACGCCGACGCGCAGGCGCATTTCGCGCCGGCCAAGCTGTGGGAGCTGTTCGACGGCGACCGTGAGCGGCTGAACATCGCCCACGAATGCATCGACCGCCATGTCGCAGACGAGCGCACCGCCGTGATCGTTGTCCACGCCGACGGCACCGACGAGGTGCTGAGCTATCGCCGGATCGCCGAGGATTCCGCACGCTTCGCGCATTGGCTCGCCAGTCAGGGCGTGGCCCCGGGCGATCGCGTCGCCATCATGCTCGAGCCCTCGCGCGCCTTCTACATGGCGGTGTTCGGCGCCATGAAGATGGGCGCCATCGCTGTCCCGCTGTTCACCCTGTTCGGTCCCGATGGCGCAATGCTCCGCCTCGACGACTGCCAGCCGCGCCTGCTCGTCACCAATCCCGAGAAGGCGGCATTACTTGCCGCCAGTATGGCGGTGCCGACGATCGTGGCCAACGACGCCCTCATGGCCGAACTCACGACCTGTCCGGCGACGTTCGAGCCGCAGACTCGGGCCGACGATCTCGCGATCTTCCAGTATACCTCGGGTACGACCCGCGAGCTGCCGGAAGCAGTCAGGCATTCGCACCGTGCCGTGGTCACGGTGATGGTGGCGGCACTCTACGGCACCGGTCTGCGGCCGGGCGACCGCTTCTTCTGCCCATCGTCGCCGGCCTGGGGGCATGGCCTGTGGCACGGCACGTTGGCGCCGCTCGCCATGGGACTGACGATCGGCGCCTACGCCGGCAAGTTCGATCCACACCGGCTCGTGAAGGCGCTGGAGGACCATCGACTCACCAACCTGTCGGCGGCTGCTACGCACTACCGCATGATCCGCACGTCGGGCGCCGCGGCGGGCCATCGCTTCTTCCTGACCAAAGCCTCCTTCACCGGCGAGCCGATCGACAGCGAGACGGCGTCTTTCGCCGAAGCGGCGTTCGGCGTGCCGTTGTGCAGCATGTACGGCACGACCGAGATCGGCGTCATCCTGGTGAGCTATCCGGGCGCCGCCGACTTCGCGGTCAAACGCGGCTCGCTCGGCAAGCCGGTTCCGGGTGGCCGTGTCGAGGTGCACGACGCCGACGGCAAGCCATGTCCGGCGGGTGTAACCGGCGAGATGAAGGTGCGGCGGCGCGACCGCTGGATCGCTACCAAGGACCTCGGCCGAGTCGACGAGGACGGTTACTTCTTCCATGGCGGTCGGGCGGACGACGTCATCATATCGGCCGGTTGGACGATGAGCGCAGTCGAGATCGAGGATGCGATCCTCAAGCATCCCGACGTGCGCGAGGCCGGCGCCATCGGCGTGCCCGATGCGCTCCGTGGGCAGATCGTTAAGGCTTTTGTCGTCGCCGACCGGGCAGGCGACGAGGCGTTCGCGCGCGAGATCCAGGAGCTGGTGCGCAGCCGGCTGAGCCAGCACGAGTATCCACGCCAGATCGCGTTCGTCGCCGAGCTGCCCAAGACACCGGCCGGCAAGATCAATCGCAAAACGCTACGCACGAGGCAAACCACCCATGTCGGCTGACACCCTGGACCGCAGCTTTCCCAAGATCACCGAGAACGGCCTCGACGAGTTGCGCCGGCGCATTGGCGTCAGGATCGGCGTCACCGCCGAGCCGTGGTGCCACGAGGCGACGCGCGACAACATCCGCCACTATGCCCACGGCATCGGCGACGACAATCCGCTGTGGTGCGTCCCCGAGTATGCCCGCAAGACCAGGTTCGGTGACATCATCGCCTTGCCGAGCTTCCTGTTCGCGACCAGCCGCATCGTCTCGGGCTATGTCGGCGGCCTGCCGGGCATCCACGCCATGTGGTCGGGCTCGACCTGGAACTGGCACAAGACCGTGCATCGCAACGACGAGATCACGACCGAGTCGTGGCTGAAGGACCTGATCGTGCACGAGACGCGCTTCGCTGGTCGGGCCGTGCAACAGATCTACCATGTCGATTTCTTCAACCAGAAGGGCGAGCGGGTGGCCGATGCCGATTCCTGGTGCTTCCGCACCGAGCGCGACCACGCCCGCGAGAAGGGCACCAAGTACACCGAGCTCAAGGGCCGTCCGCCGCGTCGCTACTCGGAGCAGGAGCTGAAGAAAGCCTACCGGCTCTACGCAGAGGAAAAGATCAGGGGCGCCGAGCCGCGCTACTGGCAAGACGTGGCCGAAGGCGAGGCGCTGCCCACGATGCTCAAGGGGCCGATGACGGTGACAGGCTTCATTGCCTACGCTCAGGGCTGGGGCGGCCTCTACATCCGCGCCAACAAGCTCGCGTGGAAACTGGTCGACGCTCATCCCGGCCTCGGCATCGCCAACCGCTTCGGTATCCCCGACTGCCCCGAGCGCGTGCACTGGGAGGAGGAGTTCGCCCGCGAAGTCGGCGCGCCCGGCGCCTACGACTACGGCCCCGAGCGCGCCTCGTGGCTCACCCATCATCTCACCAATTGGATGGGCGACGACGGCTTCCTGCGCAACGCGACCTGCAAGATCCGCCGCCACAATCCGGCGGGCGACCTGCTGTTCATCAAGGCCAAGGTGAAGCGCAAGTACGTCGAGGACGGACGGCATCTCGTCGAAATCGAGCAGGAAGCCCGCAATCAAGACGACGAGCTGTCGATCCTGGGCACCGGCGTTGTCGAGCTGCCGAGTCGCTGAGCCACCGCCCACCACCTCGCCCTGACAAGGGCGCGTCTCGAGGGGCGAGGAGAAGAGGAGTGAAACGATGAAGTGGAGAGTGTTCGCCTATGCGCTTGTTGCCGGCTTGGCGTGTGCCTTGCCGTCAAACGCCCAATCCTGGCCCGCCAAGCCAATCAAGATCGTCGTGCCCTACCAGGCGGGCCAGGGCACCGATGTCGGCGCCCGCTACTTCGCCGAGCAGCTGACCAAGGTGCTCGGCCAGCAGGTCTATGTCGACAACAAGCCGGGTGCAGGCGGCAACATCGGCACGGCCGACGCCGCGCGTTCGCTCAACGACGGCTACACGCTCCTGATGGGCACGGTGGCGACCCAGACCATGAACGAGTTCCTCTACCCGTCGGTCGGCTACGACTCGCAGAAGGACTTCGAGCCGATCGCCCTCGTCGCCATGCTGCCCATGGTGATCTCGGCCAATCCGTCGTTCTCCGCCAACTCGGTCGCCGAGCTGGTCGCTGCGGCGAAAGCCCGGCCCGACAAGATCGACATTGCACTGCCCAGTACGACGGCGCGGCTGGTGTTCGAGTTGTTGAAGGAGAAAAGCGGCGCGCCGTTGTTCGGTGTTCCCTACAAGGGTTCGGCCACGGCGATGACCGAGGTGACTGGCGGTCAGGTGCCGGTAACCATCGACACCGTGACCGCCACGCGCGGCCAGGTCGCGGGCGGCAAGCTCAAGCCGCTCGGCATCACCACGCTCAAGCCCAGCGACCTGATGGCCGGGGTCAAGCCGGTCTCCGAGCAGGGATTTCCCGGCTTCGAGGTCACCGCCTGGAACGCGCTCTATGCGCCGCGCGGCACGCCCAAGGCGATCGTCGACCGGCTGAACGCCGAGGTCGCCAAGATCTTGGCGCAGCCCGAGGCGCGCCAGCGCCTGTTGCAGATCGGCTTCGAGCCGGCTGGCGGCTCGCCGGCCGACCTGGCCGCTTTCGAAAAGCGCGAGCGCGACAAATGGGGCCCGCTTATCAAGGCAGCGGGGTTGAAAGGCGACTGAAGCGAGATATTCAGCGCAGCAACGCCTGCACGCCGCTCCACAGCTCGCGCACCACGTCGCCCGCCGGCTGTGCCATCGCGAGGCGTGCCGACTGGCCGGCCCAGGCCTGCATGCGGTCGACGTCGTCGATCTTGGTCGCGGCATCGCGCATGGCTTGTGTGAGGCCGCGTTGCACCGGGTAGGGAGCGGGCGGCGGCGCGTCGGGCGCCGCCGCTGCCCGGGCGTAGCGCGTGGCGAGGCTACGGCCCGGCCGGCCGGAGAAGGCGCGGCTGACCATCGTGTCCTCGGGCTGCGCCCGGCCCAGCGCGTCGGCCCAGGCCGCCGACAGCTTCGCTTCAGGGCAGCGCAAGAAGCCGGTGCCGATCTGAACCGCCGAGGCGCCGAGCATCAGAGCGGCCGCGATGCCACGCGCATCGGCAATGCCGCCGGTCGCCACCACGGGCACCTTCACCGCGTCGACGATCGCCGGCAGCAGCGCGAACAGGCCGACCAGTTCGGCCTGCGCCTTTGCCGCATCGAAGGCGCCGCGATGGCCACCCGCCTCCATGCCCTGCGCCACGATCACGTCGGCGCCGGCCGCTTCGGCGGCGCGGGCCTCGGCGACTGTGGTCGCGGTCGCAAACCACTTGATCCCCTTGGCTTTCATGCGAGCGACGTAGTCGGCGGGGTAGAGGCCCATGATGGACGAGATGATCGCGGGACCGGCCTCGAGCATGGCTTCGCACTGCGCGGCGAAGTCGGGCGGCGTTACATTGCCGGCCTCGCGTGCCACTTCCGGCCCGAAGCTGCGCAGGAAAACGCGCACGGCATCCTCGACTACTGCATTGCGCTCGGGCGGCGGATCGGGAATCCAGAGATTGAGGGCGAAGCCGCCATTGCTGCCGGCGCGCATCTCGCTTGCCCAGGCTTTGATGGCGGCGGGCTGCATCAGAAGCGCGCCGCAGGCGCCGAGTCCACCGACATTGGCGACGGCGATCGACAGCGAGGCGGGGCAGGCGCCGGCCATCGGCGCGAGCAGGATGGGAACACGAATGCCGTAGGCGGCGCAGAACGCCTCGGCGCGGGCAATCAGCGGATTGGTGGGCATGGCGAGCACTATAGCGGACGGTCGCGTTGCAGGGCCTCGTCGAAGATGCAGCGGACGATGGCGCCAGCCAGGGCGATGCTCATCGCTTTGTTTCCCTCATCAGATCGCGCAGCGCCGTCACGGTGTCAGCCGGCGCCTCCTGCGGCACGTTGTGGCCGATACGCGGCAACAGACGCCGGGCGTAGGGGCCGGTGAAGTTCTTTGCTTGATTGTCCTGCTCCGGAGCAGGTCCGACCCCATCGTGGCCGCCATGCAAGTTGATGGTCGGCACGGAGATCTTGGGCTGCTTGGCAAGCGCGGCCTCGATGCCAGCCAACGCCGGGTCGCCGGCGGTGTAGCCGAAGCGATGCCTGTAGGACTGGATGACGACGTCGACGAAGTCGGGATTGTCGAAGGAGGGCGCGGTCTTGTCGAAGGTCGCCTCGTCGAAGCGCCACTCCGGCGACCATAGCTTCCACAGCAGATGGCAAATGTCGCGCCGATTCCTGGTCAGGCCGGCACGCCCCCGCTCGGTGTGGAAGTAGTATTGGTACCAGAACCGATGTTCCTGAGCGGCCGGCGCCGGATTTTGGAAAGCTGCGGTGTCGAAGATGTTGTAGCCGACGCAGCTCACCAGGCAGCGCACGCGCTCGGGCTTCAGAGCGGCAACGATGCAGGCAGCGCGGCCGCCCCAGTCGTAGCCCGCGAGCGCGGCGCGCTTGATGCCGAGCTTGTCCATGAACTGCGTGAGATCGTGACCCAAAGCCGCCTGCTCGCCCGAGCGCAAGGTCGAGGCTGTGAGAAAGCGCGTCGGACCATAGCCGCGCAAATAAGGCACCAGAACCCGGCAGCCATCCCGGGCGAGCGGCGGGGCGACTTCATCGTAGGCGCGCACGTCATAGGGAAAGCCATGCAGTAGGATCACCGGCGGGCCACCCACCGGGCCATGCTCCTCGAAGGTGATGTCCAGCACATCGGTGCGAACGCGATCCTGTTTCATCCTGCAACTCTAGCCGGCATCGTTGACAGAGTCGCGGGCCGCGCTCACGCTTCAGTTCAACGGAGGACGTATGGCTCGGTACGATCGCGTGATTCGCGGCGGCATGATCGTCGACGGCAGCCGTCTGCCGCGCTTTCGCGGCGACATCGGCATCAAGGACGGCCGGATCGCCGAGATCGGCCACATCGGCGCGGGCGAGGCCGACCAGACGATCGACGCCGGCGGGCTGATCGTGGCGCCGGGCTTCGTCGATTTGCATACCCACTACGATGCGCAGCTTTTTTGGGACCCCTACTGCTCACTGTCGAGCTGGCACGGCATCACCTCGGTGGTCATCGGCAATTGCGGCTTCGGCTTTGCGCCGGTGCGCCCGGCCGAGCGGGATCGCGCCATGCTGACCATGACCCGTGTCGAGGCGATTCCCATGGCCTCGATGAAGGCCGGCATGCCGTGGAATTGGACGACCTTCCCGGAATTCCTCGACAGCGTCGATGCTGCCCCCAAGGCGGTCAACATTCTGCCGTACATGCCGGTGTCACCGCTGTTGATCTGGGTGATGGGCTTCGAGGCGGCCAAGCAAGGAAAACTGCCGACCCCTGAGCAGCACGCCGAGCTGAGACGCTTGCTGCATGAGGCGATGGATGCCGGCGCCTGCGGCTGGTCGGCGCAGCGGATGCTGCCGACAGGACCGGCGGCGGTGCAGCGCGATCATGACGGCTCGCCCATGCCGACCGACATCATGCACGACGACACTTGCCGCGAGCTTGCCCGCGTGCTGGCCGAGCGCAACGACGGCTTCGTGCAGATGCTGCTGGTGTCGGGTGACAACGCACGCGACCGTGCCTTCTACGAGGAAGTGGCGACGATCAGCGGCCGGCCGGTCATCATGAACGTGGTGCAGGCGTTCGATCATCGACCCGAGATTCACCGCCGTACGCTGGCGTGGCTGAAAAGCTGTCGCGAGCGCGGCATCCGCGTTGTCGGCCAGGGCCTGACGACCGATGCCGGTTTCACCTTCACCTTCGAGGACTGGAACCTGTTCGACGACTCGCAGGCCTGGTGCGAGGCGACGACCGGCACGCGCGAGCAACGGCTGGCCAAGCTCGCCGACCCGGCGCGTCGGACGGCGTTGCGCGACAAGCTGCCGATCACGGCGACCGGGCCGCTGCCGCAGATCGCCATCGTCGGCCCCAAGCTCGAAAAGAACAAGAAATGGCTCGACTACACGCTGGCCCATGCCGGCGAGAAGATGGGCAAGCACCCGGTCGACGTCATGCTCGACATGGCGGTCGAGGAGGATCTCGAGACCGAGTTCTTCGCCGCGCCGCCCAACGGCAAGATCGAGCACCTCAAGGAACTGGTCGACGATCCGTACGTGCTGTTCGGCGTGTCGGATGGTGGCGCCCATACCAAGTTCCTGACGGCCGGCCGCTACCCGACCGAGACGCTGTGCAAGGTGGTGCGCGAGCACAAGATGCTGAGCCTGGAGGACGCACACTGGCGGCTGGCGGCGTTGCCGGCCGAAGTGGCGGGCTTTCGCGGCCGCGGCGTGCTGAAGAAAGGCGCGCCGGCCGACATCGTGATCTACGACTTCGACGGCTTGCGCGTGCTGCCCGACGAGATCTCGCACGACCTGCCGGGCGGCGAATGGCGGCGCATCCAGCGCGCCCAAGGTTACAAGTACGTGCTGGTGAACGGCGAGGTGACGATCCACGACGACCGACCGACCAACACCCATTCGGGACAGCTGCTGCGGCATGGCGGCGATGCCTAGTCCCACCGACTTCTTGAGCTCCGAGCAGCGACGAACGCTGGGCGCCAAGTCCAATCTCGCCGGTGTGCTGCTGGTGGCCCACGCCTGGGGACTCATCGCCGCCAGCATGGCGTTGTTCGCCTGGTGGCCGAACCCGTTCACCTTTCTCCTGGGCGTGATGGTGATCGGCGCCCGCCAGCTCGGGCTCGCCATCTTGATGCACGATGCTGCGCATGGGCTCTTGTTCGCCGACCGACGCCTGAACGACCGCATCGGCGCTTGGCTTTGCGCCTACCCGGTCTTCACCAGCCTCGCGCTCTACCGGCCGTATCACCTGCAGCATCATCGCCACACCCAGCAGCCCGAAGATCCCGACCTTGGCCTGTCGGCGCCGTTTCCGATCGGCCGCGCCAGCTTGCGGCGCAAGATCGTGCGCGATCTTACCGGACAGACGGCCTATCAGCGCCGCGGCGCGCAGTTGCGCCGTGCCTTGGGGCCGGCCGATCGTCCGATCGTCGTGCGGCTGGTGGCGCTGTGGCACAACGAGAAGGGTTCGCTGACGGCGAACTTGATCCTGCTGCTGGCTCTTACGATGGCGGGCTACTGGTGGCTTTATCCGGTAATGTAGCTGTTGCCGCTCGCGACCTGGTATCAACTCGTAAGCCGCATCCGCAACATCGCCGAACACGCGGTCGTGCCCGACAACGACGACCCGTTGCGCAACACGCGCACGACGCTCGCCAACCCGATCGAGCGGCTGCTGCTGGCACCCTATTGGGTCAACTACCACCTCGAGCATCATCTCTTCATGTTCGTGCCGTGCTGGCAGCTGCCGGCAGCGCACAAGGCGATGGTCGACGTGGGGCGGGCGACGGAAATGGAGATCCGGTCGGGCTATCTTGCCGTGCTGCGGTTGGCGACTTCGCGCCGTGATGACCGGAAAGGCGGCAGCGCGGGCTCGGGCGCGCTCCAGCACATCTGACGGTCGCGCCAACCGGCACGTCCGAAAGCAAAAAAAGGGCGGCCCGAGGGGCCGCCCTTGATATCTGGCTGTCTTGCCGGCCTATGGGCTGGGGCAAGGGAAGACGTTCATCTCGGGGCCGAGGTCGTATGGCGGCGGCACCTGGGCCAGCGACGTCACTTGCGGCGACAGCGCCCAATCGAAGGCGCGCTTGGAGCGAGCGCAGAATTCGCGGTCGACGGGGGGCCGCTGCGCCGTGCGGTTGGCGAACTCGGTCACCACGGCGTCGACGTTGAAGCGCTTGCGTCCCCCGAGCTGCTGCAGGTTCCGGAGGTTGGTCGCGAGCTCGCCCGAGAATTTCTGCAGGACAGCAGCGTACTGGCTCTCGTAGGCGCGGCTGCCGCCCGGACCCTGGCACTGCAGGTAGGCGACGTTCAGCTCAATCTGCACCATACGCGCGCGGAAGACTGCCAAGTCGGCCGCATTGTAGCAGATGGCGCGGATCTGGGCGGCGGCGGGCGCCGGGCCGACGGGCGCCTGATAGTCCGCCGCCGGTGGCTTGCTGGCCGGGGCGGCTGTGCTGGCCTGCTGCTGCATGGGGCAGCCGCCCAAGGCGAGACCGCCGGCGATCAGGATTGCCGCCTGCAAGAGCTTCTTGATCATCCACACACTCCCAACGCGTTGGCCGGAAACCGCAAGCCGGTACAACAGATGCCGGCCGCTTTGAAATCGAAATACCGCGAAATCCCCGGCGAGGCCAGCTTGCCGCGGCTGATCCCGGGCCATCAGCGGATGGCACGGCCCAACGCGCGGTCGAAGATTTCGAGCCCAAGGTCGATCTCGCCGGCCTCGATCGTGAGAGGCGGCGCGATGCGAAATATGCCGAAGCCGCCGCGCACGACGCTGGTCATCATGCCGAGCACCAGGCATTCGCGCGCGACGCGCTGGGCAAGCTCGGGGTCGGGCGTCTTGGTCCGGCGATCCTTCACCAAATCGAGGCCGAGGAGCAGGCCGCGGCCGCGGATGTCGCCGATGCAATCGTAGCGTTGTTGCAGCGTCTGCAGGCCCGCTTTCAGGCGCTGACCGAGCTCGGCGGCGCGCTCGGTCAATCGGTCGCGCAGGATGACCTCGATCACTTTCAGCCCGACGGCCGCCGGCAGCGGGTCCGACGCGTGCGTGGTGTAGAACAAGTAGCCGCGCGCGGCCGCTTCGTCCTCGATCTCCGGCGTGGTCAGCATGGCGGCCAGCGGCAGGCCGGCGCCCAGGGTCTTGGACAAGGTGAGGTATTGCGGCACGACGCCATCGCGCTGGCAGGCAAAGAGATGACCGGTGCGTCCCAGGCCGGTCTGGGCCTCGTCGAAGATGAGCTGCATGTCTCGCTCGCGGCACTTCTCGGCCAGCGCCGCGACGTAACCTTCGGGCGGCTCCAGCACCCCGCCCGAGCTCAAGATCGGCTCGACGATGCAGGCGGCCAGCGCACCGGTCGACTGGCGATCGACCAGCTCGAAACCGAACTCCAGCTCGCTTCGCCAGTCGTAGGCGCCGCTGCCGTCGACAAAGCGCGAGCGATAGGTGTCGGGCGCCGGCAGGACGAGCGCGCCGGGCTGAGGCGGGCCATAGCCGCGGCGGCTGTTGGAGTAGGTGGCCGATGCCGCGCCACCGGTGACGCCGTGCCAGGATCGACTCATCGCCACGATCTCGTGGTGGCCGGTGACCAGCTTGGCCATGCGCAGCGCCGCCTCGTTGGACTCACCGCCGGTCGAGACCAGCAGCACGCGATCGAGCTTGCCCGGTGCGACCTCGGCGATCAGGGCGGCAAGATCGACCACCGGCCGCGACAGGATCGTCGAGTACAGATGATCGAGCTCCTCGATCGACCGGCGCGCTACCGCGACGATCTCGGGATGGCTGTGGCCCAGGATGGCGCTCATCTGGCCCGAGGTGAAATCGAGGATCTGCCGGCCCTCGGCGTCGGTGAAGTAGTTGCCGGCTGCGCGCTCGGCGATCACCGGCGCGAAGGCCCCGCCATAGCGCACGAGATGGGCGCGCGCCTTGCGCCAGAATTCGGGATCGCTGTTGCCAGGCATGGCTGTTTTTCTCCCCGCGAGCGGTCGTTCACGCCGCCATCAACGCCGCCTTGACCAGCGGCAGGCGATCGTTGCCGAAGAACATCGAACCGTCCACGAACATCGTCGGGCTGCCGAATCCGCCGCGGGCCATCAACTCGTCGGTGTTGGCGCGCAGCCTCTGCTTGCAAGCGTCGGTCTCGATGGCGGCGAAGTAGCTTTGCCGGTCGAGGCCGGCGCGAGACGCGATCTCGGCCAGTACATCGTCGCGTGAGATGTCGAGGTCGTGGCCCCAATAGGCCCCGAATGCGGCCTCGGCGTAGGGCACGAGCTTGTCCCGGTCGAGCGCATGGCAGGCGCCGCGCATGCATTTCACGCTGTTGACCGGGAAAACCTTGGGCGGAAAGACGATCTTCAAGTCGTACAACCGCGCCCAATCGGCGAGATCTTTCAGCATGTAGGCCGCCTTCAGCGGGTTGGGAGCGGCGCGGTTGTCGTAGAC
>VGCQ01000098.1 GCA_016870055.1 Alphaproteobacteria bacterium
AACGGTCGATCACGCCGTCGCCGGCGACGGCGTGATCGACCGTTACTGCTTGAGCTTGATCGACATCTCGGCGACGCCGGTGGCGAGGTTGTAGCCGGCATCCTGGATGACGCCCGACGATACCATGCCGATCTCGGCGCTGGGACCGCCGTAGATCCAGTTGCCGCCGGCCTGCGATCCCGCCGCGACGGTCCCCTGCTCGCCGACATAGGTGCCGCTCAGGTCACGAGGCCCGCGGACCGAGCCCAGCGAATAGACACGCCAGATCGTATGCACCGCCTTGGTGTAGCCGATGTCGATGCCGACCTTGTTGATGGTTCCCGTATACTGCGCCGACTGCACGCCGTCCTTGTCGAGGAACACGCAGTCGAGTGACTTGCGCGATGCCAGGACGTATCCCGTGCTGCCACCCACGTTGCAGCTCAGCGACCCGATATAGATGCGGGAGTTGGCATTCGTGGTGTTGAGCTGTTGCGGCGTGGATTGGCTCATGCCGCAGGCGCCGAGCGATAGGGCGAAGGTGGCCGCAATGGCGGCTTTGGTGGTCAGTTTCATGTGTGTCTCCTTGAAGGCGGAGAGTATGGCGACAATGAACGGCGATGCAATTGCCGGATGGCGGCGAGTCGCCGCAATCAGCGCAAAGCAGCCCACAGCAGAGACAGGCCGGCGATCACCATCACACCGTCGAGCAGGCGCTGAAAGGCGGTGACGCTCAGTCGTTCGACGATCAGCCGCGCGGTGTAGGTCCCGGCCATGACGGACGAGCCCGAGATCAGGCCCTTCAGCACGATGTCGACAGGCAGTGCGCCGAACTGACGGAACGCCAGGGCCTTGCTGACATAGAGTGCCAGCGAGCCCGCCGCCTCGGTGGCGATGAAGGCGCCCTTGGCCAGGCCGTAGGCGGCGAAGGTCGGCACGCTCAAGGGGCCGGTCGAGGCGAGGATGCCGGTCAGGAAACCGATGGCTGCACCGGCGATTGCCAACCCCGGCAGGCCGATGGTCCGGTCATGGCTGGCAAGCCAGCGACGACCCGGCACCATGGCGAGGAAGAACAGGCCGAGCGCGATCTCGACCAAGCGTTCGGGCAGGATGAGCAATGTGTGGGCGCCCAAGGCCGCCGCTGGTGCGCCCGCCAGCGCGTAGACGGCGTAGGCACGCCAGTCGATCTCTTTCCACCACGCGGTGATCTTGGCAAAGTTCGACATCAAGGCGACGATCGCCATGATGGGAACGGCTTCGCGCGGGCCGAAGACGATGACCAACACGGGCAGCAGGATGACCGTGGCGCCGGTGCCGACGATGCCGCTCACCATGCCGGCGACATAGCCGACGGCGAGGACCAGGATGTAGCTCATCGGGACTGAGGTCCCTGCCTTCGCTGAAGCGATGCCGCTTCGGCTGCGCTCAGGCGGGTCCGGGTCCGCATTATCGCTCCGAGCGGAATTGGAAGTCCGCGTTTCGTCAGTACCCTATGTTCGGTCGCAGCCACTTTTCCGCCTGCTCGATGCTGATGCCGCGGCGGCGCGCGTAGTCCTCGACCTGATCGCGGCCGATGCGCGCAACGCCGAAGTATTCCGCTTCGGGGTGGGCGAAATAGTAGCCCGACACCGCTGCTGTCGGCAGCATGGCGAAGCTCTCGGTGAGGCTCATGCCGGCGTTCTGGCCGGCATTCAGCAGCCGGAACAGCTCGGGCTTCTGGCTGTGGTCGGGGCAGGCGGGATAGCCTGGCGCCGGCCGGATACCGCGATACTTCTCGCGGATCAGCTCGTCGTTGCTCAGCGCTTCGTCGGGCGCGTAACCCCACAGCGTCTTGCGTACGCGCTCGTGCAAGCGCTCGGCAAATGCCTCGGCCAGCCGGTCGGCCAGCGCCTTCAAGAGGATGTCGGAGTAATCGTCGTGCTCGTCTTTGAAGCGTGCCAGGTGCCGCTCGATTCCGTGACCGGCGCTCACGGCGAAGCCGCCGATCCAATCGGCCTGCGGCGAGACGAAGTCCGCCAGGCACATGTTGGCGCGGCCCGAGCGCTTTTCGATCTGCTGGCGCAGAAAGTAGAGGCGCGAGATCTCCTTGGTCCGGCTGTCGTCCTCGAACAGCACCACGTCGTCGCCCTCGCGCCGGCATGGCCAGAAGCTCACCACGCCTTTGGCGGTCAGCCACTTCTCCCGAACGATCAGCTCCAGCATCTTACGCGCGTCGCTGTAGAGCTTGCGTGCGCTCTCACCCACCACCTTGTCGTCGAGGATGGCGGGATAAGTGCCTGCCAGTTCCCAGGCACGAAAGAATGGCGTCCAGTCGATCCGCTCGATCAGCTCGTGCAGCGGATATTCGGCGAAGACGCGCGTGCCTGTGACGGCGGGCTTCGGCGGCGTGTAGACCGACCAGTCGATGGGGTAGGCGTTGGCCCGCGCCATCTCGAGCGACACCAGCTTGTCCTTGGCCGCGCCGCTGCGTTCGATGCGAATCGCCTCGTACTCGGCCGCGACCTTGGCTGCGAATTCCCGTGCCTGCGCTCCCGACTCGGAGGTAAGGGCGGTACAGACACCGACGGCTCGCGACGCGTCGAGCACGTGCACGGTCGTGCCCTTGTAGCGCGGTGCGATCCTGAGTGCGGTGTGTACCTTGGAGGTCGTGGCGCCGCCGATCAGCAGCGGCACCTTGAAGCCCGCCCGCGTCATCTCTTCGGCCACCGTCACCATCTCGTCGAGCGACGGCGTGATCAGACCGCTGAGGCCGATCAGGTCGGCGCGGTTGTCGTTGGCCGACTTCAGGATCTCCTGGAACGGCACCATGACACCGAGATCGATGACCTCGAAGTTGTTGCACTGCAGGACCACGCCGACGATGTTCTTGCCGATGTCGTGGACGTCGCCCTTGACGGTGGCCATGACGATCCGGCCCTTGCTGCGTGCACCCTGGGCCTTCTCGGCCTCGATGTAGGGCAGCAGGTGCGCCACCGCCTTCTTCATGACGCGCGCGCTCTTGACCACCTGCGGCAGGAACATCTTGCCGGCGCCGAATAGGTCACCGACCACGTTCATGCCGGCCATCAGCGGGCCCTCGATAACCTCGATCGGTCGCCTGATCTGCCGCCGCGCTTCCTCGGTGTCCTCGACCACGAACTGATCCATGCCCTTGACCAAGGCGTGCTCCAGGCGCTTCTCGACCGGCCAGCTGCGCCACTCGGCGTCCTGGGTTTCAACGGCCTCGCCCGTTCCTTTGTATTTGGGCGCAAGTTCCAGCAGCCGCTCTGTGGCGTCGGGCCGGCGATTCAGGACCACGTCCTCGCAGGCGTTGCGCAGTTCCGGCGGAATCTGGTCGTAGACGTCGAGCTGGCCGGCGTTGACGATGCCCATGTCCATGCCGGCCTGGATGGCATAGTAGAGGAACACCGAGTGCATGGCCCGCCGCACCGGCTCGTTGCCGCGGAAAGCGAAGGAGAGGTTCGACACGCCCCCCGAGATCTTGACGTGCGGACAGCGTGCCTTGATCTCGCGTGTCGCTTCGATGAAGTCGACGCCGTAGTTGTTGTGCTCCTCGATGCCGGTGGCCACCGCGAAGATATTAGGGTCGAAGATGATGTCCTCGGCTGGAAAGCCCACTTTGTTGACCAGGATGCCGTAGGCCCGTTCGCAGATCTCGACCTTGCGCGCCTTGGTGTCGGCCTGACCTTTCTCGTCGAACGCCATCACCACGACGGCGGCGCCGTAGCGGCGGACCTTGCGCGCCTGGGCGATGAACGGTTCGATACCCTCCTTCATCGAGATCGAGTTCACGATCGGCTTGCCGGCGACGCATTTCAGCCCGGCCTCGATCACGCTCCACTTCGAGCTGTCGATCATGATCGGCACGCGGGCGATGTCGGGCTCCGCGGCGATCAGCTTCAGGAACGTGTCCATCGCCTTCTCGGCATCGAGCAGACCTTCATCCATGTTGACATCGATAATCTGCGCGCCGCTCTCGACCTGCTGGCGGGCGACCTCGATAGCCGTCGTGTAGTCGCCGTCCAGGATCAGCTTCTTGAAACGCGCCGATCCGGTGACATTGGTACGCTCGCCGACATTGATAAATGTCGCGCGCTGCGGAGTACGTGCTTCGTCGACCATCACAGGAAACTCGCCGCCTCCATGCCGGAGAGCCGCAGCGCCGGCGGCAGGGCATGCCACTGGCGCGGCTTCACGTCTTTCACCGCCTCGGCGATCGCCTTGATATGGGCGGGCGTCGTACCGCAGCAGCCGCCGACCACGTTCAGCCAGCCGTTCTCGGCCCAACCGCGGACCAGCTTGGCCGTCATCTCCGGCGGTTCGTCGTAGGCGCCGAGTTCGTTGGGCAGGCCGGCATTGGGGTAGACGCAGAGCATACCTTCGATCTGCGGATTGAGAGCGTTCACGTAGGGATGGAGCTCGGTGGCGCCGAAGCTGCAGTTCAACCCCATGGTGATCGGCTTGGCGTGGCGCACCGAATGCCAAAAGGCCTCGACGGTCTGGCCCGAGAGGTTGCGGCCGGCAAGGTCGGTCAGCGTCATCGACACCATCACTGGCAGTTCCTCGCCGCGCGCCTCGGCCGCCTCGTCGGCCGCTACCAGCGCCGCCTTGGCGTTCAACGTGTCGAACACCGTTTCGACAAGAATGAAGTCGACGCCGCCGTCGAGCAGTCCGTCGATCTGCTCACGGTAGATGCCCTTGACCTCGTCGAAAGAGACGGCGCGGTATCCCGGATCGTTGACATTGGGCGACACCGAGAGCGTCTTGTTGGTAGGACCGAGCGCGCCGACGACGAAGCGCGGTTTGCCCGGATCGCGCGCCGTGGCGGTGTCGGCGCAGGCACGCGTCAGCTTGGCCGCCGCAAGGTTGATCTCGCGCGCCATTCCCGGAATGCCGTAGTCGGTGAGGCTGATCGCATTGGCGTTGAAGGTGTTGGTCGCCAGGATATCGGCACCGGCGTCGATATAGGCTCGGCAAATCTCGCCCACCACGTCGGGCCGGGTCAGGTTCAGGAGGTCGTTGTTGCCTTTCTGATCCTGATTGAACCCGCGGCCACCGCGAAAGCCGTTCTCGTCGAGGCGATAGGTCTGAATCATCGAGCCGTACGGCCCGTCCTTGACCAGGATCCTCTCGCTGCCGATCTCGCGTAGTAACCGGGCTTTCTCGGCGCGGGCCTGCCCTGAGCTTTGTCGAAGGGTCATTGCGAGCGTACTCCCAGCAAATGGCAGATCGCGAAAGTGAGGTCGGCACGATTCAGGGTGTAGAAGTGGAACTGATCGACGCCCTCGTCGCGCAGCCGTCGGCACAGATCGCCGGCCACCGTCGCGGCGATCATGCGCCGCGTCTCGACATCCTCGTCGAGGCCGTCGAACATATGGGCGAGCCAGTTCGGCACCTTGGAGCCGCATAGGCCGGCGATCCGCGCCACCGCTTGGAAGTTCGACACCGGCATGATGCCTGGCACGACCGGAACGGTGATCCCCGTCGCCGCGGCGGCGTCGCGGAAACGCAGGAAGTCCTCAGCCTCGAAGAAGAACTGTGTGATGCAGCGGTCGGCGCCTGCGTCGACCTTACGCTTCAGGTTGTCGAGATCGGCCTTGGCGCTGGCCGAGTCGGGATGCTTCTCGGGGTAGCCTGCGACGCTGATCTGAAAGTCGCCGATCCTCTTGAGGCCTGCCACAAGTTCAGCGGCATTGGCGTAGCCGCCGGGATGGGCGCTGTACTTGCCGCCCATGCCCGACGGCGGATCGCCGCGTAGCGCGACGACATGGCGGATGCCGGCATCCCAGTAGGCGCACGCCACGTCATCGATCTCGGGTCGAGTCGCCCCGACGCAGGTGAGGTGCGCGGCGGGCTCGATGCCAGTCTCTTTTTTGAGTCGGATCACCGTGTCGTGTGTGCGCTGGCGTGTCGAGCCGCCGGCGCCATAGGTCACCGAGAAGAACGAGGGCTTGAGCGGCGCCAGCCGCGTCACGGCCTCCCACAACGTCCGCTCCATTGCCTCGGTCTTAGGGGGAAAGAACTCGAACGAAACGGCCAGACGCTGCGGCGCGCGGGCGGGGAACTCGGCGGCTGCGAGGCTGAATGGGCCGCCAGGGGGGCCGGTGTCGGGACTCATCGGGAAGCTCCGTGGGCGGTTTGGGCGGCGGGACGGACAGGGGCACGCGTCGCGAGCTCGCGCTCGCCGCGCCAGATGCCGGTCATCAGACGGCGGCCTGGAAAATGGACCGGCTCGAGTGGGTTGAGGCCGGCACTCTTCAACCAGCCTTGCACCTGGTTGTCGGCGAAGCCCAGATGCACATGTGCATGTTCGCGCTTCAGCTCGACCAGGTCGTGCGGCGAGAAGTCGACGACCAGCACGACCCCGCCCGGCCGCACGACGCGCGCCGCCTCGGCCAGCGCTGCCGCTGGATCGTCGGCGTAATGCAGCACGTGATGGATGGTCACGACATCGAAGCTGTCGGCATCGAAGGGCAGGGCATACATGTCGCCCTGACGGATTTCAGCATTGTCGATCGCCGCCTTGGCAAGGTTGGTACGGGCAAGCGCCAGCATCTCGCGTGACTGGTCGATGCCCACCGCCCGTTCGACCTTGGGCGCCAGCACCTCGAGCAGCCGACCGGTGCCGGTACCGATGTCGAGCAGGCGGCGGGCGCCGAGCGGCAGATGGTGGGCAAGCGCGCGCTCGATCTCGCGGTCGGCGACGTGCAGTGCACGCAGTTCGTCCCAGCGCTGGGCATTGTCGCGAAAGAAGCGCACGGCCGCCGTTTGACGACGCTGCAGAAGCGCGTCGAGCCGGGCACGATCGGCGGCGATGCGGACATGTTTGGGATCGAGGCGGCGTACGAATTCGCGAACCAGCGCCGCATCGTCGCCCGACGTGACCAGCCGGAAGCGGGTGAACTGCGCCTCGCGAAAGCGCTCGAGCAGGCCGGCCTCGACCAGAAGCTTGAGATGGCGCGACACGCGCGGCTGGCTCTGGCCGAGCACGTGAACGTAGTCCGACACGGTAAGGTCCTCGCGGGCCGCCAGCGCCAAGACGCGCAATCGCGTATCCTCGGCGGCCGCACGCAATAGCTTCAGCAGATGATCCATGAAAAGAAGAATATAAGCATATCTTTATGTTAGCAAGAGCAATCGTATGTGGAGATTGCGCGGCCAAACCATAGAACCAAAGCCCTCCTGGCTATGCACTTCAAAGCGCAGCTTGCTTGTGCAACACTCTTTCTCAAGTAGCGGCGAGCCTCGCCGCTGGTGGTTTGGCTCGGCACTGCAGGGCCGATGAGATGGACCCAGGGTTGGCGTCGATGATCGCAAGCGTAACGAGGTCGGTGGCGACCGGAGTCCGTCATTCATTGGCCGCAATGGCTGTGAGCGCAGCCCTGTTGGGTGGCTGTGCGTCCCAGGACACAGGTGCGGCTGAGGTTTGGGATCCGATCGAGACTCCCAATCGGTTCATTTTCTCGATCAATCGCGCCATCGACATCATGGCGATCCGGCCGATCGCGGTGCTTTATCGCGACTGGGTGCCGGAGCCCGCGCAAAAGAGTGTGCGCAATCTCCTGGACAATCTCGGCGAGCCGGTGACGGCGATCAACGAAGTGTTCCAGGGCGACCCCAGCCGGGCCGGCGTCACTCTGGCACGGTTTCTTGTCAATTCCACCCTGGGCCTGGCTGGCCTCTTCGATGTCGCCTCCATGATGGGAATGGAGCGCACCAAGGAGGACGCCGGCAAGACCATCGGCATGTGGGCGGGCAAAGGGGTCGAGCCGGAGAATGGCGGCTTCTATCTCATGCTGCCGCTCCGCGGTCCGTCCAACGCCCGCGACGCCACCGGACTCATGATCGACTATGCGATCGATCCGTTCCAGATTCTGCCGATCGCCTTTAACTGGGATTGGTTCTACTACTCGATGCCGCGTTACGGCTTGAACGTGATCGACTATCGTTCGCGCACCATGTTCGCATTGGACGATCTCGAGAAGAACAGCGTCGATTACTACGCCGCGCTGCGCTCGGCCTATACGCAGAACCGTGCCGATCTGATTCGTGCCAAGCGCGAAAAGACCGACACCAAAAGCGAACTCGACCGCCGCGACAACCTGGCCCTGGTGCGATAAGAAGGGTGCGCTGAAACGCCCCGCGGCGGCTATCCCGCGACTGCCTTCGGGCATTGTTGTCATCTATGGAGCGAACGTTGTCGCTGCAGGCTCGTCGTCGTCAATTTCTCCGCAGTGCCGGCGCCGCCGTGGTGCTGGTCCCGCTCGCCGAACCAGCGCTGGCGTCCGATCCGGCGTCCGATCTGATCTCGGCGACCGCGGCGCAGGTGATCGACGTCGTCAAGACGACCACCGGTGCGGCGCGCGAAGCGGCAATTCGCAGCGTGCTGCAGAATCGGTTCGATCTGCCCTACATGGCGCAGGTGGCGCTGGGCGCGCATTGGGCCAAGGCCACGCCGGAGCAACAAGCGCGGTTCGTCAAAGCGACCGAGACGGCCGAGGCCCGCGCCTATGCCGAACGCTTCGGCCAGTATGCCGGCCAGACGCTTACCATCGGCAAGACGGTGGCGCGGCCCAACAACGTCTACGTCGTCGACAGCCGCCTCAACCAGAGCAACGGCCAGCCGATCAAGCTCGAATGGGAGGTCCGCCAGGGCGCCCAGGGTCTGCGCATCACCGACGTCAAGGTCGAGGGTGTCAGCATGGTCATGACTAGACGTTCGGATTTCAATTCCTACATTCAGAGCAACGGCGGCAAGGTCCAGCCCTTGATCGACGAGCTCGAGGCCCGGGCCAGCCGCTGAATTGCCCCTGTGCGCCACCCGACGTAGATTTGTCCCGGGAGGCGCATCGATCGGCCGTCATGGGCGAGTAGCCCGGACGGGCCGGAGGAGATCGCCATATGGATAGCGTCGCCACCAAGAACGCAGCCGAGCCGCGCTCGGTCGACCCGGTGTGGAGCCGAATCCGCGACGCCGCCCAGATCGCGGCGGCCGCCGAGCCGGTGCTGGCCGGTACACTCCATGCCACGGTCCTCAGCCAGCCGAAATTCGAGGCCGCCCTCAGCTATCACCTGGCGCGGCTTGCCGGCACTACCGAGGTACCGGCAGCGCTGATCCGCCAGATCTTCGACGAGGCGTTGACTGCCGACCCGGCAATCGCGCTGGCAGCGCGCGCCGACGTCGTGGCAGTCGTCGAACGCGACCCCGCCTGCACCTCGCATCTCGATCCGCTGCTGTGGTTCAAGGGCTACCAGGCCTTGCAGACCGCGCGCGTGGCTCACTGGCTGTGGAGGCAGGGCCGCCGCACGCTCGCCCACTTCCTGCAGAGCCGCGCCAGTGCCCTGTTCGCCGTCGACATCCATCCCGGCGCTGTGATCGGCAAGGGCATCTTCATCGATCATGGCACGGGTGTGGTGATCGGCGAGACCGCGGTGGTCGATGACGGCGTCTCCATGCTACACGGCGTGACGCTGGGCGGCACCGGCAAGGAGCGTGGCGACCGCCATCCCAAGGTGCGGCGCGGCGTGCTGCTCGGTGCCGGCGCCAAGGTTTTAGGCAACATCGAGATCGGCGCTTGCGCCAAGATCGCCGCCGGCAGCGTCGTACTCGAGCCGGTGCCGGCGGGCTGCACGGCGGCCGGTGTGCCGGCCCGCATCATCGGCTGCGTCGACGTGCCCGAACCCGCGTTGGAGATGGATCAACGGATCTGACGCCGCCCGCCGCCTGGAAGCGGACGCCGCCGCGGATTGTCAATCGTCCGGATCGTTCGTGGTCTGCGGGGTTGACGACAAGTGAAGCGCCCTGACCGATGCGACAAGCCGGTGCAGGCGCTCCTTTTGCTTCATGTCGAGTGGCTTGGCGTCATCGACGGACTGCAGCGATAGCTCCGCCTCCTCAAGTCGTCGGATGAAGTTCATCGCCTGCTCGGACTTCTGCTGCTCGGTACCGCGCAGAAGCTGGTACATCGTAAGATAGAGCGAGGCCAGGCTGCGGTTCTGCAGCTCCGGCGTCAGCGGGAACTTGGCCTTGAACATGCCGTCGAGCGCCGCCTTGGCATCGCCTACGGTGGTGGCGCGGCGCAGGCCGTATTCCATCTGGTCGAGCCGGTGCGCGATCTCGAAGCGATGCTGCTGAAGCTGCTCGCGGTTCTTCTGCGCGATCTCGTGGTTGTGCTGGATGTCCTGCAGCAGGGCCGCCCCGCCGGTCAGGACGACCGACGACAGGAACCACATGCCGACGCCGCTATTGAAGAAATCGAGCATCCGCTTGCCGAATGACTCGCGCTGCGGCGGCGGCGGGGCGGCCGTCGGACTCTCGGCTTCCAGTCGTTTGCGGACTTCATGGCGGACCTGCTCTTCCGCCTCGATGCGCTTGTGTTCGCCATCGGTCAGCATGTTTCCCCGTCGGCTTGCAACAGCCAGTTTGCTGGCTCGTCACGACCCGTCAAGGTCCGCGGAGGTCGGCCGGCTGTCGGATCGGCCAGATCTTCGACATCGCCCAGGTCACGAGCAGGCCGACCACGCAGCCGAACAACACCTCACCGACCTTGTGCAAGCCGTGCTCGAGCCCGGTCAGCCGGGAGTGAGTCGACAGCCCACCGGCGATGACGATGGCCGCCGTGATCGGCGCTTGCCGCCACATGGTCTGGATGTGGACGACGTAGGACGACAGCAGCACCGTCGCCGCCAAGGCAAAAGGCAGCGCCCACTCGGCAGGTCCGCTCACCAGCAGGAACAGCAGGCCGACTGCGGCGCCCACCAGGACGTTGATGAGGCGGGCGCGGAACATGCGCGCCGCCTCGGTCACCTGCGGATCGGACGCGGCGACCATCGAGGCGATCGCCCAGATCGGATTGGTGTCGGCGATGTGGGCGAGCGCGTACCAGACGATCGCCGTTGCGATGAACACATTGACGGCGAACCTGATGCCCAGGATGTCGCTCGGCAGGGAGAAGGGCCATTGCATGCGGCTGTTGCCCGTCACGGTCGCCTCCTTGCAGTCAGTTCCTCACCAGCGGCTTGTACTTGATGCGGTGCGGTTGGTCGGCATCGGCGCCCAGCCGCCGCCGGCGGTCGGTCTCGTAATCCTGGTAGTTGCCCTCGAACCACTCGACGTGGCTGTCGCCCTCGAAGGCCAGCATGTGGGTGGCGATGCGGTCGAGAAACCAGCGGTCGTGGCTGATGATGACGGCGCAGCCGGCGAAGTCGACCAGCGCCTCTTCCAGAGCGCGCAGCGTGTCGACGTCGAGGTCGTTGGTCGGCTCGTCGAGCAAGAGCACGTTGGCGCCCGACTTCAGCATCTTGGCCAGGTTGACGCGGTTGCGCTCGCCGCCCGACAGCTGGCCGACCTTCTTCTGCTGGTCGGCGCCCTTGAAGTTGAACGAGCCGCAATAGGCCCGGCTCGAGATTTCGCGGCTGCCGAGCTTGATGATGTCGAGCCCGCCCGACAGCTCCTCCCACACCGTCTTGTTGGGATCGAGCGTCTCGCGGCTCTGGTCGACGTAGCCCAGCTTGACCGTAGGGCCGACCGAGAAGCTGCCCGAATCCGGCTTCTCCTGACCGGTGATCATCTTGAACAGCGTGGTCTTGCCCGCGCCGTTGGGGCCGATCACGCCGACGATGCCGCCCGGCGGCAGGCTGAACGACAAGTCGTCGATCAACAGCTGTTCGCCGAAGCCCTTGGAGATCTTCTCGGCCTTGATGACGTGATCGCCGAGCCGCGGGCCGGCAGGAATGACGATCTGCGCCGTGTCGAGCGTCGCCTTCTGCTCCTCCTCGACCATCTGATTGTAGGCGGCAATGCGGGCCTTGCTCTTGGAGCGTCTCGCCTGCGGGCTCTGACCCATCCATTCCAGCTCGCGCTGCAGCGTGCGGCGGCGGGTGTCGGCGGCTTTCTCCTCCTGCGCCAGGCGTTGTTCTTTCTGCTTCAGCCACGACGAATAGTTGCCCTCCCAGGGGATGCCGGCGCCGCGGTCGAGCTCGAGAATCCAGCCTGCGACATTGTCGAGGAAGTAGCGATCGTGCGTGACGGCCACGACTGTGCCAGGGAATTCCGCAAGGTGCCGCTCCAGCCACGCCACGGACTCGGCGTCGAGATGGTTGGTCGGCTCGTCGAGCAGCAGCATGTCGGGTTTGGAGAGCAGTAGCCGGCAGAGGGCGACGCGGCGGCGCTCGCCGCCCGACAGCTTCTCCACGTCGGCATCACCCGGCGGGCAGCGCAGCGCGTCCATGGCGATCTCGACAGTGCGCTGCAGGTCCCAGCCGTTGCCGGCGTCGATCTTGTCCTGCAGCTCAGCCTGCTCGGCGATCAGCTTGTCCATGTCGGCGTCCGGCTCGGAGAAGGCGTTCGATACTTCCTCGAAGCGCGCCAGCATCCTGGCCATGTCGCCGGCGCCGTCCATGACGTTGCCCAGCACGTCCTTCTTGGGGTCGAGCTTGGGCTCCTGCTCGAGCATGCCGACCTTGGCGCCCTCCGCAGCCCAGGCCTCGCCGGTGAAGTTGTCGTCCTGGCCGGCCATGACCCGGAGCAAGGTCGACTTGCCGGCGCCGTTCAGGCCCAGCACGCCGATCTTGGCGCCGGGAAAGAACGATAGCCAGATGTCCTTCAAGACCTGCTTGCCGCCCGGATAGGTCTTGTTCAGGCCCTTCATGACGTAGATGTACTGGTACGCGGCCATCGGCGGCTCCGGTCGGATCGGGGGTGGAATGTGGGACGGCCGCGCTTGTAGCGGCCTTGCCGCTCGGGTTCAATGACGGCGGGAGAAACGCTCAGGCATGCTGACGGAACCGACCGTCCTGGCGCTGTCGCTGGCCTATCTCGGGCTGCTGTTCGCCATCGCCTATTTCGGCGACCGCTATGCGCGTGACTGGTCGGCGAGCTCGGTGGCACCCGCCGTCTATGGCCTGTCGCTGGCGATCTACTGCACGTCCTGGACGTTCTACGGCGCCGTCGGCCGCGCCGCCACCCGCGGCATCGACTTCATCCTGATCTATACCGGCCCGCTTCTGGTGGTCGTGGTCGGCTATCCCATGCTGCGCAAGATGGTGCGGCTGGCCAAGCAGCACAACGTCACCTCGATCGCCGACTTCCTCGCCTCGCGCTACGGCAAGAGCCGCGCTGTCGGCGTCACCGCGACCCTGTTCGCCACGCTGGGCGTGCTGCCCTACATCGCGCTGCAGCTGCAGGCCGTGTCGTCGACGTTCGGCGCCATCGCCACACCGACGCCGCTGCCGGGCAGCGTACCGGGTGTCGTGCACACCTGATCTGCCCCCCTCAGAGCGGTCCAAAAGTTAACTTAGACTGGACCCCGAAGGAGACGAACAATGGGCAAGAAGCACGGGCCTGAAGAGATCATCGGCAAGCTGCGCGAG
>VGCQ01000099.1 GCA_016870055.1 Alphaproteobacteria bacterium
CGCAGCCGCCGCCGGCATGGCGACGCGGCCGACAGGCGGTGCGGCCGGGCGGCTGAGCGCGGGCTGGCCGGTCTGGATCGGCCGGCTCATGTCGAGCGACAGGTAGTTGGGCGCCGGCTGCTGGCTCGCCATGGCAGCGATGCCCGTGGCGACGACCGACACGCGCATGCGGCCCTGCACGGTCGCGTCGAAGGTCGAGCCGAAGATGATGTTGGCGTCGGCGTCGACTTCTTCGCGGATGCGGTTGGCCGCCTCGTCGACCTCATGCAGGGTCATGTCGAGGCCGCCGGTGATGTTGATGAGCACGCCCTTGGCGCCCTTCATCGAGTGATCTTCCAACAGCGGGTTGGAGATGGCGCTCTCGGCGGCGACGCGGGCGCGGTCCTGGCCCTCGGCCTCGCCGGTACCCATCATCGCCTTGCCCATCTCGCCCATCACGGTGCGGATGTCGGCGAAGTCGAGGTTGATCAGGCCAGGCATCACCATCAGATCGGTGACGCCGCGCACACCCATGTGCAGCACGTCGTCGGCCATCTTGAAGGCGTCGGCGAAGGTCGTCTTCTCGTTGGCGATCTTGAACAGGTTCTGGTTGGGGATGACGATCAGCGTGTCGACCACCTTTTCCAGCTCGGTGATGCCCTGCTCGGCCGCCTGCATGCGGCGACGGCCTTCGAAGTGGAACGGCTTGGTGACGACGCCGATGGTCAGGATGCCCTGTTCACGCGCTGCCGCAGCGATCACCGGTGCCGCACCGGTGCCGGTGCCGCCGCCCATGCCGGCGGTGACGAACACCATGTTGGCGCCATCGAGCAATTGCAGGATCTCGGGCAGCGCCTCTTCGGCGGCCTGACGGCCGACCTCGGGCCGCGCTCCGGCACCCAATCCCTGGGTGATGGTGATGCCGAGCTGCACGCGGCGATCGGCAAGCGATTGGCCGAGCGCCTGGGCGTCGGTGTTGGCGACGATGAATTCCACGCCTTCCAGCGCGGCACTGATCATGTTGTTGACGGCGTTTCCGCCCGCGCCACCGACGCCGATCACGGTGATACGCGGTTTGATCTCGGACTCCTTCTGAGGGAGGCTGAGGTTGATTGTCATTCGGCACTCTCCACGCAAACGAGGGGGTTATCTGCTCGGAGCGGCGGTGTGGATCCGTTCTGTCAGAGACCCTTCACCACCACCGGCTTTTGTTGGTTTTTATCAATAGCCTGTGGGGATTGCCTATCCCCGCACAACATATTGCCTAAAAGTTCTCCCTAATCCAACTGCCAATCCGCCCAATTCGGCTCGATGGGGTCTCGGTCGCGGCTGGCTGGGCCTGGGCCAGCGCGTGGTTGTTGAGCGCGAAGGCAAGCAGGCCGGCAGCGGCCGAAAAGGCCGGCCCGCCGGTGGAATCGGCCAATCCGGCCAGCCGCAAAGGCCCACCGGTCCGCACTTTCTTGTTCAGGATTGCGGCGGCAATCTCGGGCACGCCATCGAGCTGACAGCCGCCGCCGACCAGGACGGCGCGGCCCCCGGCCAACTTATCCACACCGCTGGCCTCCAGCCGACTGCGCACCAGCTCGAAGGTCTCCTCGACGCGCGGCCGGATGATGCCGACCAGGATCGAGCGCGGGATGTGGTTGGGCCGAGTACGATCCTCCTCACCGATCAGCGGCACGTCGATGATGTCGTACTCGTCGTTGGGCTTGGCCACGGCCCGGCCGATCTGGGTCTTCATGCGCTCGGCATGGGCAAGCGGCGTCGACAGGCCGCGGGCGATGTCGCGGGTGACGTGCTCGCCGCCGACAGGGATGGAATCGACGTGGACCAGATGGCCTTCGTAGAAGACGGCGATCGAGGTCGTGCCGCCGCCCATGTCGATCAAGGTGACGCCGAGGTCGCGCTCGTCGGACACCAACGAGCTCAGGCCCGAGGCATGAGCCGCTACGACGCGGTCGGCGATCTCGAGATGGGCGCGACGCACGCAGACCTGGAGATTGCGCATGGCGCCGCTCGCGGCCGTCACCAGATGAACCTCGACGCCCAATCGCTCACCGAACATGCCGCGGGCATCGCGCACCGGCGTGCCGTCGACCGAATAGCCGATCGCCTCGGAGTGGATGATGTCGCGGTCGGCGGTCTCGGCCGGCAGGTGGATGTGTTGCTGCACGCGGCGCACGTCGCGTTCGCCGATCTCGTGATGGCCGATCGCGACTTCCAGGCTCTGGTTGTGTGAGGCAGCCGATCCGCCGCTGACGCCGGCGATGACCTCGCGCACATGCTCGCCGCACATCTCCTCGGCAGTCGACACCGCCGAGGAGATGGCGCGGGTCGCCGCCTCCATGTCGACGATGTTGCCCGACCGCATGCCCTGCGCCGGCTGGTGGCCGATGCCGACCACGCGCAAGCCCTGCCCGTCGACACGCGCAACGAAGCAGACGACCTTGCTGGTACCGATGTCGAGTGCGGCAATCACGCCGTTTCTTGTCTTAGCCACGATCTCCCCCGTCGCTACGCATACACATGGGACCTTCTGACATCAGGCGGGTCCGGGCGGCGCTTCGCCCGGACCGCGCTTCCTCAGATAGAGCTTGTCGGACAGGCGCAGATCGACCACGCCGAACTCGCGCGACAGCAACTTGTATTTCTCGTCGAGCTTGGCGAGCTGCTGCAGCGCGGCGACCGCGTCCTCTTCGGGCAGCCAGATCTCGACATTGTTGTTCAGGATCAGGTTCCAACGCCGCCGGCCGATCCACACCGCCGCGCGCAACTGGCGTGCGACCATGGGCTCATAGGCCAAAAGCAGCAGCAACTCACCGACATGTTCGGGCGCACCCGGACCGCCCAGCAGCAACAGCGTCTCGGCGCCGGGCGGCATGCGGCTGGCGCGCACCGTCCGGCCGTCGCGGTCGATCAGCGTGTACTCCTGGCCGTTCTGCCAGATTGCCACGGCGCGACGCTCGACCAAGGTGACATAGAGAGTGTCGGGCAGGCGGCGCTCGACGGTGGCGCTCGCCACCCAGTCGATCGACTCCAGCCGGTGGCGCGACGCCTGCAGGTCGATGCCGAGCAGGGAATCGCCCGGCTTGACGTTCAGCGCCGCCAGGATGGCGCTCTTCTCGACGTACTCGCGGCCCTCGACCGTGACGTCAACCAGCTTGAACGGCGTGACGGCGCCGATTGCGGCGTGCGTCAAGGCATCGAGCCGACTGCGCGCTTCGACCAACCAGCCCTCGCGCCACGCCCACCAGCCCGCACCGCCGCCGCTGCCCAGCAGCAACACCACCAGGCCGAGCACCATGGGCTGGCGCCACAGCGGCTGGCCGGTACGGCGCAACGGGCCGCGCTTCTTTCGGCGATCGTAGTCGCGCTTGCGCGGCGCTGTCTTGGCAGGCGCCGCGGTCATGACGGGTGCCTCGCATTGTCGATCATCCAGGTCATGAGCTGCGGCCACGAGATGCCAGCCCACTTGGCTTGCTCGGGCGCCAACGACAGCGGCGTCATGCCGGGTTGCGTGTTGAGCTCCAGAACGACCAGCCCAGACGTGCCCGGCTGCGAATCGTCCCAACGCAAGTCCGTGCGTGTCAGACCCGAGCAGCCGAGCGCCTCGTGTGCCATGAGCGCCCAGTCCTTGGCGAGCTCATAGACCTCACCGGGGATCGGCGCCGGCACGAGGTGCTCGGTGACGCCGTCGGTGTACTTCGCCTCGTAGTCGTAGAACTTGGTCCGCGGCCGCAGTTCGGTGACGGCCAGCGGCCGGTCGCCCAGCACCGCTACGGTCAGCTCGCGTCCCGGCACGAACTTCTCGACCAGCACCCTATCGCCGTACTTCGCCTCGGCCGCCTCTACCGCAGCGAGATTGTCGCCGTTGCGAACGATATGCACGCCGACGCTCGACCCCTGGTCGATCGGCTTCACGACATAGGGTCGCGGCATCGGATCGCCCCAAGCCAACGACTTGCGTTCGACCACCCGACCCTCGGCGACGCGCAAGCCGAGCGAAGTGAAGACGTGACGGGCCATCGGCTTGTCCATGGCGATCGCCGAGGCGATCACGCCGGAATGGGTGTACGGCACCGCCAGGATCTCCAGTACGCCCTGAATGCAGCCGTCTTCGCCGTACTTGCCGTGCAAGGCATTGAACACGACATCGGGCCCGCCGCCGCCGGTCGGCCGCAGGAACTCGACCAGCGCACACAGGTCGCGCGTGACATCGTACTCGACGACCTCGTGGCCGCCTTCGCGCAACCCCCGGGCGCAGGCGCTGCCGCTGACGAGCGAGACCTCGCGCTCAGGCGACCAGCCACCCATCAGGACCGCGACCTTGCGACTCACGGCTTCTCTCCGATGCGGCGGATTTCCCATTCGAGGCGCACGCCGCTCTGCTCGAACACGCGGCGACGCACTTCCTCGCCCAGCGACTCGATGTCGGCCGCGGTGGCGTCGCCGGTGTTGATCAGGAAATTGGTGTGCTTCTCGGAGACCTGTGCACCGCCGATTCTGAGGCCGCGACATCCCGCCCGATCGATCAGCTCCCACGCCTTGTGTCCAGGCGGATTGGCAAAGGTCGAGCCGCCGGTGCGGCTGCGCGGTTGGGAATCGGCGCGCGCCGCGTCGATCTCATTGATGCGCCGCGCGATGGCGAGTTGGTCGCCCGGCGCCGCCTTGAGCCGGGCCGAGGTGAAGATCCAGTCGGCCGGCGCATCGCTGTGCCGATACGAAAGGCCGAGCTCGCGCGGCGTCACGATGATGACCCTGCCCGATCGATCCACCGCTTCGGCCGAGATCAGGACCTCTGCCAGCTCGCCGCCATAGGCGCCGGCGTTGGTCGGGAAAGCCCCACCGATCGTGCCGGGAATGCCGCTCAGGAACTCGAGGCCAGCCAGCGAATGCTCGCGCGCCGTCAGAGCGACATTGAGGTCGGGCGCGCCGGCGCCGGCCACGACCTCATGCCCTTCGACCGCGACGGCGGTGAAGCCGCGCATCAGCCGGATCACCACTCCTTTGATGCCGCCGTCGCGCACGATGACGTTCGAGCCCACGCCCAGCACCGTCACCGGCACATCGGCCGGCAACTCGCACAGGAACGTCGCCAGATCCCCGATATCGGCCGGCCGGAACAGCACCTCGGCGTTGCCGCCGGTGCGGAACCAGGTCTGCGGTCCCAACGGCGCGTCGGCGGTCAGCCGACCGCGCGGCTTGGGCAACCGGTCGATCAGGTGGGGGAGCGCGGCAAGTGCCATCATGCGACCGTCCCCGGATCATTTGCGATGGCGCGCGGGCCGGCCTGCTTGGCCGCGATCTGCTGCAGTTGGCCGGGCAAAGCGTGCGCCCACGCCGTGATGTTGCCGGCCCCGAGGCAGACCACGACATCGCCCGGCCGCGCCGCCTGCCAGATCAGGCCGGGCAGGTCGCCCGGGCCGGCCAGCGGCGTGACATCGCGATGACCGGCACGACGCGCCAGACCGACCAGCATGTCGCGGTTGACACCCTCGATCGGCGCTTCTCCCGCAGCATAGACATCGGCGATCAGCACGGCGTCGGCATCGCCGAAGCAAGTGGCGAATTCGTTCTTCAGCGCCGCCAGCCGGGTGTAGCGATGCGGCTGCATGACGGCGATCACCCGCCCCGAGCCGCCATAGGCTTGCCGCGCGGCACGCAGCACGGCGGCGATCTCCACGGGATGGTGGCCGTAGTCGTCTATCACCGTGATGCCGTGCGCCTCGCCGGTCCTGGTGAAGCGCCGCATGACGCCAGCGAACGAACTCAGCGCGCGGCGGATCGTCTCGTCAGGCAAGCCCATCTCGTGGGCGACCGCGATGGCGGCCAGCGCATTCTGCACATTGTGCTGGCCGAACATCGGCAGGCGTAGCCCGTTGACGACCCGCGATTCGTTGGTCGTGCGATTCTCCAGCATGACGTCGAAGTCGGCACCGCCGCGGTCGAGGCGCAGATTGACAGCGCGCACGTCGGCATGGGCGCCGATACCGTAGGTGATGATGCGGCGGTCGACGATGCGCGGGATCAGCGCCTGGACCTCGGGATGATCGGTGCACAGCACCGCGAAGCCGTAGAACGGAATGTTTTCGACGAAGCGCACGAAGGCATCGCGCAGCGCATCGAAGGTACCGTAGTGGTCGAGATGCTCGGGATCGACGTTGGTGACCACCGCGATGGTGGCGGGCAGGCGCAGGAACGAGCCGTCCGATTCGTCGGACTCGACCACCATCCAGTCGCCGCCGCCCAATCGGGCATTGGTGCCGTAGGCGTTGATGATGCCGCCGTTGATGACGGTGGGGTCGAGCCCCCCGGCATCGAGCATGGCGGCGATCATCGACGTGGTCGTGGTCTTGCCGTGCGTGCCGCCGACCGCGACCGACCATTTCAGCCGCATCAGCTCGCCCAGCATCTCGGCCCGCCGGACCACCGGCAGCAACCGCGCGCGAGCGGCCAGCACTTCGGGATTGTCCTTCTTGACGGCGCTCGACACGACCACGACCTGGGCGCTGGCGATGTTGTCGGCGCGATGGCCGATCACGACCTTGATGCCAAGGTCGGCAAGCCGTCGGGTGTTGGCGCCATCGGCGACATCGCTGCCCTGCACCTTGTAGCCGAGATTGTGCAGCACCTCGGCGATGCCCGACATGCCGATGCCGCCGATGCCGACAAAATGGATCAATCCGAGATCGAGTGGCAGCGCCCTCATGCGGCGGCTCCTGTTGCTTGTTTGGGCATCGCCCCGGTCATCTCGCCGACCAGGTCGGCGAGCCGCGCCGCCGCGTCGGGCCTCCCGGCGGCGTGCGCCGCGGCGGCCATTGCGGCCAACCGTTGCGGCGCCGCGAGCAGGGATGCCAAGTGGCCGGCCAAGACCACGGCGTCGAACTCGCCGTGCGGGATGACGACGCAGGCACCGGCGGCCTCGAAAGCGCGGGCATTGGCCGTCTGGTGATCGTCGGCGGCATGGGGATACGGAATCAAGATCGACGGGCGGCCGATGGTGGCGAGTTCGGCCACGGTCGATGCGCCGGCCCGGCCGATCACCAAGTGTGCCGCCGCCAGCCGCCGTGGCAAATCGGCGAAGAACGGCGCCAGCTCGACGACGATGCCGCCACGCGTGTAGCGCTGGCGGACCTTGTCGAAGTCCTCTTGGCGACACTGCTGGACCAGGCGAATCCGCGCGCGGAGCGCCTGCGGCAGCGAGAGGATGGCTTCCGGCACGACTTGGCCGAACGAGGCGGCACCTTGGCTGCCGCCGAACACCACGATGTCGACCACGCGACCCTCGCCTGGCGGCCGATAGGGCTGCTCGCGCAGCGCGCGCACCTGGTCGCGCACCGGATTGCCGACCAGCCGCGCCCGACCATCGTCGCGTGCGATGAAGCGCGTGTTTTCGTAGGACGTGGCAACGCGACCGACGCCTCCCAGCACCAACCGATTGGCCTTGCCCAAGACCGCGTTCTGCTCGTGCAGCATGGCGGGCAGGCGGCGCAGCCGGGCGGCGATCATGGTGGGCACCGAGGCATAGCCACCGAAGCCGACCACGGCCGACGGGCCGATGCGCCCGAGCGCCCACCACGCCTCCAACAGGCCGCGCGCCAATACCAACAGGGCCGACAGCTTCTGGCCCACCGAGCCGCTGGGGCTGGCCGCGTGAATGCAGTGGACCGGCCGCACTGCCAGCGCACCCTGCCATTGCCGACCGCGGTCGTCGGTGAGCAACGCAAACGGCATGCCGCGCGCTTGCAACTCGCCGGCCAACGCCTCGGCGGGGAAGATGTGCCCGCCGGTGCCGCCAGCGGCCAGGACTACAGGGCGCAGGGCCGCCATCACACCGCCTCCCTGAGGCCGGCGTGCTCGCGTGTCAGCGACAGCAGCATGCCGATGCAGATCGCCATGGCCAGCGCCGAGGAGCCGCCATAGGAAATGAACGGCAAGGTCATGCCCTTGGCCGGGATGAGCTGGATGGTCGATGCCATGTTGATGGCCGCCTGCAAGCCAAACTGCACGGCGAGGCCTGTAGCAGCGAGCGTGATGAACAGGCTGGTCTCGCGCGACGCGCGCGACATCGAGCGCAGCGTCACGAAGGCGAACAGCGCCAGGATCACCAGGCAAACGACCAGGCCGAATTCCTCGCCGGCGACTGCCATCACGAAGTCGGTATGGGCGTCGGGCAGTTGCGCCTTGACCGTGCCCTCGCCGGGGCCGCGGCCGAACAGCGAGCCGTTCATGAATGCTTCCAGCGACGTATTGACCTGATAGTTGTCGCCCGACGTCGGATCGAGAAACCGGTCGAAACGACTGCGAACGTGACTGAACGTGAAGTAAGCGCCGATCAGGCCGGCCGCGCCGACCATCGCTCCGAACACCGCGACCCACATCGGCAGGCCGACGACGAAGAGCTGGGCCGCCCACACCATCGCCACCACGACGCTCATACCGAGATCGGGCTGCATCACCAGGAGCGCCAGCACGCCGCCCACCAGCAGAGTCGACAAGATGTAGCCCGGGGCCCGCCGCTCGGCGCGGCTCTGCGCCAACAGCCAGGCCGAGATCACTGCCAGGCTCGGCTTGACGAACTCCGACGGTTGCAGGCTCGACAGACCAGGTAGCGAAATCCAGCGGCGCGCGCCCTTGATCTCGACGCCGATCACGAAAGTCGCGGCCAGCAACACCATGCTGCCGCCAAAAACGATCAACGCCAAGCGACGGATATGACGCGGCGAGGCGAGCGAGATTGCCAGCATCACGAGCAGAGCCACCGGCAGGAACAAGAACTGACGGCGAGCGAAGACGAAGGAGTCGGCCCCGATGCGCTCAGCGGCCGGTGGCGAGGCGGCAAGCGTCAGCATGACGCCGAACGCCATGATTGCCAGAATGGCGCCCAGCGACCAGCGATCGACGGTCCACCACCACTGGCCGATCACGCTACGGTCGTCGCGCGGAACCTGGATCACGCCGCCCTCCCCATGGCTCGGGCGCCCGGCAAGGCGCGGGCCATGACGCGGAACGCGTCACCGCGATGCTCATAGCTCTTCCATTGATCCCAAGACGCGCAGGCCGGCGACAGCAGGACGACGGCCGGGCCGCGGCCGTCGCGCTGGGCGCGCGCGTAGGCCGCGTCGAGCGCCGACCTGAGGTCGCCGCACCGACTGTAGGCGACCTTACCCTCGAGTTGGCTGGCGAACAGCTCGGTCGCCTCGCCGATCAGGAAGGCATGGCGGATGCGGTCGAACCAGGGCGCCAGAGGCGCCACGCCGCCCTCCTTGGCCTGACCACCGAGAATCCAATAGATGTCGCGATAGGACGACAAGGCGCGCGCGGTGGCGTCGGCATTGGTCGCCTTGCTGTCGTTGACGTAGACGATGTCGCCGACGGCTGCGACGCGCTCCTGGCGATGTGGCAGGCCGGGATAGGTCTTGAGCCCGGCCACGATGGCTTCGCGCGGCACGTCGAGCCAGCGGCAGGCCGCCCAGGCGCAGGCGGCGTTCTGTGCATTGTGATCGCCGGGCAAGGTCGCGACGTCGTCAAAGTCCACGGCGTAGCCGTCGGCGTCGACCAGCTTGCCGGCGCGGAACGATACGCCGCCGGCGACCGATGTCTCGCGCACCACGGGAACGACGGAGATGCCGCCGCGATCGCGCAGACGCTCCCAGACATCGTGCGACGGCTGATCGTCGATGCCGATCACGGCGCAGTCACCGGGCTGCTGGCGGGCGAAGATGTTGGCTTTCGCCGCGACGTAGCCTGCGAGATCGCCATGGCGGTCGATGTGGTCGGGTGTGATGTTCAGCCAGATCGCGACGTGAGCGCGGAAGGTCTCGAGCAGCTCGAGCTGATAGGACGACAGCTCCAGCACGTAGAGGCCGCCATCACCCAGCGATTCGAGATCGAGCGCGCCGCGGCCGATATTGCCGCCGACCTCGCACCGACGGCCGGCCTCCTTGAGGACATGGCCGATCAGCGCTGTCGTGGTCGACTTGCCGTTGGTTCCAGTGATGCCGATGAAGCGCGCCCGGGGCTGGGCGCGGGCCAGCAGCTCAACGTCGCAGATCAGTTTCCTGCCAGCGGCGCGGGCGGCCGCGGCAATGGGGTGAGGTTTCGGCAGGAGATTGGGAATGCCGGGACTGATGACCAGAGCGCTGATGCGCGACCAGTCGATTGCCGCCGGTTCGACCAACGCGGCGCCGGCGGCGCCGGCGGCCTCGCGCGAGGCGGCATTGTCGTCCCAGGCGAGGCAGTCGACCCCGGCGGCCTTCAGGGCACGAACCGTCGCCAGGCCGGAGCGCGCCAGCCCCAGCACGACGAACGACGAGCCCTTGAGCATGCCGAGATCGATCATCCAGTCACCTCAACTTCAAGGTCGCCAGCCCGGCCATGGCAAGGATGGCGGCGATGATCCAGAAGCGAACGACGATGGTCGGCTCAGCCCAGCCCTTCTGTTCGAAGTGATGATGCAGCGGCGCCATCCGGAAGACGCGGCGTCCGGTCCAGCGGTAGGACAAGACCTGCACGATGACCGACACGGTCTCGAGCACGAACAGGCCGCCGACGATGGCGAGCACGATCTCGTGCTTGGTGACCACGGCCACTGCACCCAGTGCGCCGCCGATGGCGAGCGAGCCGGTATCGCCCATGAACACCATGGCCGGCGGGGCGTTGAACCACAGGAACCCCAGCCCGCCACCGATCAGCGCAGCAAGCAGGACGGCAAGCTCGCCCGAGCGCGGCACATGATGAAGGTAGAGATAGTTGGTGAGGATGATGTTACCCACGACGTAGGCGATGAAGCCGAACACCGCCGAGGCCATGATCACCGGACCGATGGCGAGGCCGTCCAGGCCGTCCGTCAAGTTGACGGCGTTGGAGGCGCCGACCATGACCAGCACGCCGAAGGCCACGAAGCCCACGAAGCCCAGCGGCACCAGCACGTCCTTCAGGAACGGCAGCGCCAGCATGTTGCGCAGCCCCGGCGGCGAAGCCTGCGCTATCAGCCAGGTAGCGAGTCCCGCCACGACGATCGAGATGACGAGCTTGATTTTGCCCGGCACGCCCTTGGGGTTGCGCTTGGTGACTTTGAGGAAGTCGTCCCAGAAGCCAACGGCGCCGAACGCGAGGGTGAGGCCGAGCACGATCCAGACATAGCGATTGGTGAGATCGGCCCACAGCAGCGTCGTCACAGTGAGGGTAATCAGGATGAGCAAGCCACCCATGGTCGGCGTGCCCTTCTTGGTGAGGTGGCTGGCCGGTCCGTCGTCCCGGATGGGCTGGCCCTGGCGCTGCTTGCTGCGCAGCCAGCGGATCAATGGCCCGCCGATCAGGAAGCTCAGCACCAGCGCCGTGAGGAACGCCGCGATCGACCGGAACGTCAAGTAACGGAACAGGTTGAACGGACCGAACACGTCCGCCAGCGGATAGATCAGATTGTAGAACATCTAACGCCCAACCTCGCCGTCGCTCGCCGCCACGATGGCATCGACAACAGCCTTCATCTTCGAACCCAACGAGCCTTTCACCGCGATCACGTCTCCCGCCCGCAGCGCCGCCGCGACCTCGCCGGCGAGCGCCGCCGAGTCCGGCCGATGCGCGGCGCGCTGCGCTGGTGCGAGCTTCCGCCACAGCGCCTGCATGTGCGGCCCACACAGAAAGACCTGCGCGGCGCCGCTCGACGCCACCGCGTCGGCAAGCCCGGCATGATAGGCGTCGGCCCCCTCGCCCAGCTCGCGCATGTCACCCAACACCAGCAGGCGCCGGCCGCCGGCCACCGGCGTCGTCCTCGCCAACACCGCCAGCATGGCGCGGACCGACACCGGGTTGGCGTTGTAGCTCTCGTCGAGAAATTCGACAGTCCCGCCACCGAATTTCAGGACGCGCCGCGCGCCGCGGCCCGGCGAGGCCGACACCGTGGCAAGAGCAGCGGCGGCCTGCGTGAGGTCGGCACCGAGCGCCTCGACGACGGCCAGCGCCGCGACGCTGTTCAGCACCCAGTGCTCGCCCGCCGCACCCAGCCGATACTCGATCCGCCGGCCGTGGATCAAGGCCGCAACGTCGCTGCCCGAATCCTGCAGGCTGCAGGAGAGAAGCCGCGCGTCGGCCAGTTCGGAGCGGCCGAAACTTACGATGCGAGCGACACCGAAGCGGCGGGCATGCGCGGCGAGGCGATCGAAGTGGCGATTGTCACGGTTGAGCACGGCCACGGCCCCCGGCGCCATGCCGGCAAACAGGCAGGCCTTTTCGTCGGCGATCGCCTCCTCGGAGCCCATGTGGCCGATATGGACCGGCCCGACATTTGTGATCACTCCGACATGGGCTTCGACCTGGCGCGCCAACGGTTCGATCTCGCCCGGATGGTTCATGCCGATCTCGAACACGCCGTAACGCGCCTGGCGCGGTAGCCGGGCGAGGCTGATCGGCACACCGACATGGTTGTTGTACGACGCCGCGCTGGCCGAGGTCGGGGCCTGCGCCGAAAGCACGGCACGCAAAGCGTCCTTGGTGCTGGTCTTGCCGACCGAGCCGGTGACGCTGGCGATGCGCGCGCTGCTGCGCCGCCGGCCGGCGCGGCCGAGCTCGACCAACGCCTTCATCGTGTCGGGCACGCGGATCAGCGTACCGCCAGCGCCTTCGACATTGCGCGACACGACGGCGGCGGCGGCCCCGCGCTTCAGGGCATCGGCGACGAAGTCGTGGCCGTCGCTGGTCTCGCCTTTGAGAGCAAAAAAAAGATCACCTTTGGCGACGGCGCGGCTGTCGAACGTGACGCCGTCGGCCACGAACGCGGCCGCGATCCGCGCGCCGGTCAGCGCCTGCGCTACCTCGTCGGAGGTCCAGAGCGGGCTCACGATGGCGCCCCCACCAGTTCGCGCGCCACCGCGGCGTCGTCGAATGGATGCGTGACGCCCTTGATGGTCTGCCCCGTCTCGTGGCCCTTGCCAGCGATCAGCAGCAGATCGTCGGCGCCGGTCAGGGCCGCCACACCCTGTTCGATGGCGGCATGCCGGCCGTCCGATACCTCGATCCAGTTGCGTCGGCCGGACGGAATGCCGCGCAGGATTTCGGCACGAATCGCCGCGGGCTCCTCGCTGCGCGGGTTGTCGTCGGTCACCAAGGTCAGATCGGCCAGGCGGGTCGCGATCTCGCCCATCACCGGCCGCTTGGCGCGATCGCGATCGCCGCCGCAGCCGAACACCACGACAAGCCTGCCGCGCGCGAAGGGGCGCAGCGTCTCGAGCACCGTCTGCAGCGCTTCGGGCTT